>CAYFJY010000029.1:1965-11728 GCA_964343665.1 uncultured Actinomycetes bacterium
TTATCTTTGTTTTCTTGGTTGATTGAGGACTTCGAAGTTGCTACCGGTGCAGCTTGAAATATCGGCGTTGCAACGGCAGTTGGAACGGCTTTCTTACGGCTCTTCTTTTCAGTATCAACTGATGTTGCATCTGTATTTTCAGAGGCAGCTTTCTTGCTTGCGCGCTTACGCGGCGCTTTTGGCTCATTGGCCATGTACACCAAATCCTTTATGTGCCAAAGTTCTATGAAACTTTGGCTGTTTCGGGTCTGAAATCAATCAGACAAATCTTTCTTTTATCTTCTAGCTCCGCGCTGCTGCCTATCTGGCGCGCACTGGATGCTGGATGAATTATGCCATCAATCCCACGAAAATGCCATTAACCACGAGAACGCGCGTGAACATTCTGTAAAAGCCCTATTCCAATCATATTTGCGAACATGCTCGATCCACCATATGACAAGAATGGCAACGGAACTCCGGTCATAGGCATCAATCCCAAAGTCATACCGATATTCTCAAAAGTTTGAAAAGCAAACCAAGCTACAACACCAATCGCAACTAACCTGCCAAAAGTATCCGTAGTTTTTCTAGCAATACTAAATCCACGCATCATTATCGTCATTAACAAAATCAATATCAGACTGCTTCCGAGAAAACCAGTCTCTTCTCCTGCAACAGTAAAGATAAAGTCTGTTTGTTGTTCTGGAACAAATCTCCCATTTGTTTGAGCGCCATTGAATAAACCTGTACCAAGAAGCCCACCTGATCCCACAGTAATTCGCGCCTGCCTTAATTGATAACCAGTTCCTTGCGTATCTGCATTTGGATCAACAAAAGACTGAAGGCGCTTTAATTGATAATCACTTACGACGCCTGCCTTTACCGCAACGAATCCACCGAGAAGCGCAACAAGCAATAAGCCCGCAACCCATCTTGCTTGGGCGCCAGAAGCGGCAATGATTGTGACAACGATTGCGCTAATAATCAGAATGGTTCCCATATCTGGTTGCAACACAATTAAGAGCACAGGAAATGCTGCGACGGCTAAAGCCCTGATTACATCTTTATTTCTAACCTCATCCTGGCCATGAATTCGTTCGGTGAGAATCATGGACATTCCAATGATGATTGTTATCTTTGCAAGCTCAGCAGGTTGTAATGAAAACCCACCTGGCAGAACAATCCAAGCCTTGGCTCCATTGATAGTGCTACCGATTCCAGGTATCAAAACTGCTATCAAACCAAGTACGCCCGCACCCCAAACAAAAGGCGTGTATGCGCGAAGAATTCGATAATCAATAAAGGTCACGCCCATGGCAAGTGCTATTCCAATAACAACATTTATGCCATGGCGCTTTAAGTAATACTGGGGATCCTCGCCTGCTGCGGCATACCAATTTCGAGTGGCTGCATAAACCAAGATAGTTCCGAAAACCAGCAAAGTTCCGACTGCAAAGGTCAGAATGGGATCAAAGCCCGCAGTCAGATTTCTGCGCTGGCGGCGATAGTTGAAACTTCTTACTGATTCACTCATCGTTTTGAATCCTTTTTACTGTTCTTCTTAACAGTCGATTTAATAGTCGACTTTGAAGCGCTTGGACTTGGCGAAGGTGAGGCTTCAACTACCTTGGTTGTAGCTGAGATTTTTGGCAATTTTGTTGGTGGACCAGATGGATAAACAATTTTCTCTGGTACTTGCTTATTTCCAACTACTCCAAAAATCGTATTATAAATTTGACGTGCCCCTACACCTGCAGCCGATGCACCCGTTCCACCTTGAGAGACCATCACTACCACTGCATACTCAGGTTTATTAACTGGCGCGAAAGATGCAAACCAAGAAGTTGAATTTTTCTTCGTTCCATTTGAATTTAAACCAAATACTTCACCAGTTCCAGTCTTTCCAGCGACTGCAACAGGAAAACCTGCAAATGCACCAGCAGCAGTTCCTCTGATAGTTACTTCGTGAAGCGCATCTTTTAACCAAGCGAAAGTTTTGGGGTCAGCTTCAACTTTTCCATCAACTTTCGGAGTGAAAGTTTTGACCACCGTGCCATCAGTTTTGACAATCGCCTTTGCAACAAGTGGCTGCCAAAGAGTTCCGCCATTTGCGATAGCTGCATATATCTGTGCCTGCTTTATTGGTGTGATGACTGTATCGCCTTGACCAATCGAAAAGTTAACAGCATCGCCAGCTCGAAGTACTCCACCATCTATGCAATTCTCTTTTGCCAACTGAATCAAGAATGGGGTCAGATCTTTCTTTGCTGCACGTTTCTGATAGTTGCAGTAAAAATCTTTATTTTGCTTCCAGTAATCAATCTTCCATTGACGGTCAGGGATTCGCCCCGCCAACTCTCCAGGTAGATCGATTCCAGTCTTCTTATCTAATAGGAATTGGTGGGCTGTCTTGAAGAAGTAATCATTAGGGTTCTTCGGCGCTAATCCGCCATCTTTCAGCCACTCCGCATATGAGATTTTGTACCAAAGAGTGTCACAGGAGACTGCAATGCCTGTCTTCAAATTCATTCGCCCAAGAGATTTTGATTCGTAGTTGGTAAATTCGCGATTTCCCACTTTGTAGACACCTGGACATTCATAAGTTGCATTTAAGTCATAACCGGCCTTCACCGCAGAGAATATTGATAACGCCTTAAATGTTGATGCTGGCGCAAAAAGTCCTGCCAACGGTCTAGATAAAGCTGGAACATATGTTTTATCGCTATACATATCCTTTGCTTGTTTGACGGTTAAACCCTTCTCCCAAATATTTGGATCGTAAGTCGGATATGAAGCAAGCGCCAAGATTCTTCCGGTGTTCACATCCATAACAATTGCCGCACCACCATCAGCACGATATCCCTGCGCGCGTGAGGCTTTAACAGCAGTCGCCAATCCCTGCTCTGCCGCACCTTGTATTCGCACATCCAAACTTGTAACTAAGTGCATTCCTGGAGTTGGAGAAGTATCACGAGACTTCTCAGTTACTGCTTCTTTACGATCAACAATTACTGTTTTGATACCCGGCCGACCACGTAGATAGGAATCGTAGACATATTCAAGACCGTCTTTGCCAATAGTTTCACTTCGGTAATATCGAGTTCCATTATCTTTCGCAAGATCTTTATCGGTGAGCGCTCCAACGTAACCAAGTACGTGAGCTCCGGTCGCACCTAAAGTTCCTGGGTAATAACGAACTGGTGTTGGTTGAGCATCGATTCCGGGAAATTCACTGCTGCGCTCCACAATCTGTAATGCAATATTCGGATCTGCGTCTTTCGTGATTGGAATTGGTTGGAACCTATTTCCTACCCAACAACCTGTCTTATCTCCATTTGTAATTTCACCGCATAGTCTCGTATGGCGCCAAACATCCGTAGAATTTAAACCGAGAATCTTTGAAACTTTTACAAGTGTTGAGTAGCCCTTATCGCGTTGTTTATCGATCACACTTCTATCAACTGTAATCGCAAGTCCAACTCGATTTAAGGCCAACGGAACGCCACTTGCATCGACAATCAAACCGCGAGTTGCAGGCACCACTATGTCACGGCTTTGTATATTAAGTGCAGCCTCTTTGTATCTTCCGCCAGCTGCAACCTGCAAATAAAAGAGCCTTCCAAATAGAGCAACCATCAAACTGACTATTAAAGCCTGAATCACAAAAAGGCTTAAACGAGTGCGCTGATTCATTACTTACCTGAATAAACGATTGAGTGTGCTCGTGCGATGAACGGAACGATTATCGGTGCAATTAAGGCACTCCAAACACCAAATCCGATCAGTGATCTGATCACTTGGAAAGTTGATCCGAGATTTAATCCAAATAGCAGACCTATCAAGATATATAAAAGTAAGGTGCCAACAACTGCAGTTGCGGTCATAATTATCAAACCTGCTGGGTTGGAATTCAGTGCATCATCACCATAACCCAGATATGAAATGAGAAAGCAAGATATAACCATCACGAGCGTCCAATGGCCGAAAGGTCCATCCGTTGAAGGTGAGAGATCCATAAAGAGCCCTGCGATAAAACCAGTGACCGATGCAATCTCTGGTTCGTTAATTGAAGACCATATAAGAGCGGCTAGAAGTATTATCGAGAAACCGCCCATTGGAAGATGGAATTGATTTACGAATCCCTCTTGTAATACAAATAAGAATGCAAAAGTAACAAATGAGAGCGCAACTTCACGTCTCCACATTATGCGCTCTTTCCACTCTTACTTGGTGAGGCACTCGCTGATGGCGATGCTTCTGGCGAGGCATAAACTGTCACAGTAGGAATTGGTGTTGGCATTGGCGCCTTTGGAACTAATGCATCTCTTGGATCCGAATCTGGAGCTGAGATAACAACTGAGACCACTCCTAATGCATTTAAATTTGCATAGAAAGTTACATCTGCAATTTGAGCTACATAATTTGTGCTATCTGGAACTTTAGATAAATAACCGACCGGAACACCTGGCACGAAAGGCTTGTTATTGGAACTTCCTCGCGCAAGCAATATGTCACCCTTCTTTATTGAAGTGGTGTTATCTAATAACTCCAATACTCCTTGATTACTACCCTGTCCTGAGAGAATTCCAATTGTCTGAGAACTGGCAATCCTGACTCCAATTTTGAAAGAGGGATCGGATGCCAAAAGAACTATTGAACTATTAGGAAATACTGATTTAACCACCCCGACAAGGCCCTGGCCATTAACAACTGTCATATTGGTCTTAATTCCGGAATTCGACCCTTGGTCGATTGTTATTGTTTTAGTGAAAGATATCGCTGAACCTTGCGCCAAAACCTTTGCGTTTACCACATTCCATCTTGCTTCACCTGCAAGATCTAAAGCCTTCTTTAATTGCTTTATCTGACCATTCGCATTCTTCAATTGCAATATTTCAGAACGCAACTTTGCATTCTCTTCCTTCAAGTTATTAATGGTCGATCTTGTTCGACCAAGGTGGAAGAGATCTGATGCGAGATTCTTTACAGGTGTTAATATCCAATTCCCTACTTTTTCAACTGGTGTGAGTGCAGTGCCGACGGCGTTTCGCGCACCGCCGATCACTGCAACTCCACGTAAATCTAATGTGATTAAAAGTAGAGATGACACAATCAACATGATGAGCAGTAATCGTCCACGATTACTGCCTGATGGACGTGCCATTTCTAATTACTCTTGAATTTAACGACGTGGCTCTGAAATCAGAACCTTTTCAAGAGATTCAAACTCTTCAATGCACTTGCCTGAGCCATCAACAACACAGTTAAGTGGTTGCTCAGCAATATGAATTGGCATTCCAGTTTCGCGTCGTAATCGTTCATCAAGTCCTTTTAGTAGAGCTCCGCCGCCTGTTAGAACAATTCCGCGATCCATAAGATCTGATGAAAGTTCTGGTGGGCACTTATCTAAAGTTGCCTTAACTGCATTTACGATTGCATTAACTGGTTCTTCGAGCGCTTTACGTATTTCGGCCGCAGAGACCACGATTGTCTTTGGAAGGCCGGTTGCTAAATCGCGACCACGAATTTCAGCATCTGGTTCATTTGGCATTGGGTAAGCAGATCCAATCGCCATTTTGATCTCTTCTGCAGTGCGCTCGCCAAGTAATAGTGAGAATTCACGCTTAACCCAATTAATAATAGATTGATCTAATTCATCTCCGCCTACGCGGATTGAGAGTGAAGAGACGATGCCTCCAAGTGAAATAACAGCAACTTCTGTAGTTCCACCGCCAATATCTACAACCATGTTTCCAGTTGGCTCGTGGATTGGTAGACCTGCACCAATTGCAGCTGCCATTGGTTCTTCAATTATGTAAACCTTGCGTGCACCTGCTGCATATCCCGCATCTTTCACTGCGCGCTGTTCAACACCAGTTATACCTGATGGAACACATACGACAATACGTGGCTTTGCAAGATAGCGACGCTTGTGAACTTTTTGGATGAAGTAACGGAGCATTCGCTCTGTTGTATCAAAGTCTGCGATAACACCATCTTTTAGGGGGCGGATTGCGACGATATTTCCTGGGGTACGTCCAATCATTTTCTTAGCCTCAAGACCAACGGCCAAAATGCCACCGGTATCTTGATTGACCGCAACTACTGAAGGTTCGTTTAGAACAATGCCGCGACCGCGAACATACACAAGTGTGTTCGCGGTTCCGAGATCGACCGCCATATCGCGACCGATAAATGACATTTTTGCATTTGGATTGCTCATTACTTCCCTCCGAAGAATATTGAAATCTCACGTTCTGCCGATTCAACTGAATCAGAGCCGTGAACAATGTTCTGAACTACTTTGGTTGCTTGCTGACGCGCTAAATCACCACGAATTGTTCCAGGCGCTGCCACGGTTGGATCAGCAGCACCAGCAAGTGAACGAAAACCTTCGATTACTCGTTCACCTTCTGCAACTAACGCGACAATTGGTCCGCTCATCATGAACTCAATCAATGGCTCATAAAAAGGTTTACCTTCATGCTCTGAATAGTGGCGTTCGAGAATCGCACGATCTGCTTGCAACATCTTAAGCGAAGTTACTTCGTAACCTTTGCGTTCAATGCGCGCAATAACCTCACCGACTAAACCACGGCGGACACCATCTGGTTTAACCAAAACTAAGGTACGTTCTTTGCTCACCCGGTCATTCTATTGGGCGTCGCGCTTTGCGACTAATTCGCGCTTTATGGCCTCACCCTTGCGACCGAAGTAGATAGCGCAGCCCCAAAGCAGAATAAAAATCAATGCAATTATCGCGAATGATGGAACCACCACTGAATAACCAGCCATAACAACCTGCAGCACCGAGGCGATGATCCAACCTGAACGCCTTTTCAAAAGCGCCGCCGATAGAAAGAGAGATAGCGAAATAAGCGAACCAATAATCAGCGCAGTAGCTCCGTGATCTTTCATTGCAAGCAAGAGTGCGAATCCAACACATATTGATTCCATTACCAAAACTGAAGCGCCGAGCATTCTCATGATTTTAACTCTTTCAAAATCTTCCTAGCTTCACCGACCGTAATAACTGAACCAGTAATTAAAACTCCTACGGTCTCTTCTTCCAATGGATGATTGGCATCCGAGAGCGCTTTCTCTATTGCAATTCTAAGATCAGGCTCAATAAAAACTCTATCTAAACCCAAAATTTGGCCCGCAATTTTTGCTAAATCATTTGCTGGAAGAGCTCTTGGTGATGAACTTTGAGTCACGATGACTCCATCAATTACATCTTTTATCTCTTCGAAAATACCTGCGGCATCCTTATCTGCAAATACCCCAACCACTGCGATTACTCGACCAAAAGTGAACTCCTCTTGCATAGTATTTGCCAAAGTACGCGCGCCATGTGGATTATGTGCCGCATCAAGTATCACTGTCGGGTCTCTTCGAACAATCTCAAATCTTCCGGGTGAAGTTGCTGATGCGAAACCCGCTTTGACGGCCTCCAGATCAAGTGGTTGATCCCCAAAGAATGCCTCGGCTGCTACCAATGCAGCAGCTGCATTAGAAGCTTGATGCTTTCCGTGTAATGGCAAGAAAATATCTGAGTAAACATCTTTAATTCCACGAATAGTTATTAATTGACCGCCGACTGCAACTTGTCGAGACATCACTTCAAATTCAATACCTTCACGTGCAACATCATTATTTAATTCTGCGGCTCTAGCTAATAGGACTTTTGCAGCCTCTGGAACTTGACTAGATAGAACAGCATAAGATCCCGCTTTCAATATTCCGGCTTTGGTGGATGCAATCTCTTCAATACTATTTCCAAGGTACTCCATATGATCCATGCCAATTGGTGTGATAACTGAAACTGCTGGCTGAATAATGTTTGTGGCATCCCAGGCTCCGCCCATACCCACTTCGAAAATTCCCACATCTACCGGGTGTTCGGAGAATGCAGCCATAGCTAAAGCAGTTACTGCCTCGAAGAATGAAATTGGATTCTCCAGTTTAGAATCCACAAAATCAAAGTAAGCAGCAATATCGTTGTAATTGAATATCAATTCTTGTGCGTCAATTAGTTCGCCATTGATACATATGCGTTCACGAAAATCTTCCAAGTGCGGACTTGTAAACCTTCCAGTTCGTAATCCATGAGCAAAAAGTATTGAATCAATAAATCTGGTGGTTGAAGTCTTGCCATTGGTACCACCAATATGAATTGTCGGATACGAAAGCTGCGGCGAACCTAGCGCATCACAAAGTAAAGAGATGCGATCTAGAGATGGCTGTATGCGTGTCTCTGGCCATCTCGCTAGAAGCGCTTTTTCGATCGCTCCAAGGCGTTCACGATCTTCAGCTGAAATCATTTTGGAAGTGAAGCTAATTGGGCTTTGATACGCTCAATTTCGATATCGCACTTTGATAGTCGATCACGAATTTCAGCAACTACGTTTTCCGGCGCTTTGGCCATGAATCCTTCATTACCAAGTTTGGCAGTCGCAGTTGCGCGATCTTTTTCTACAGTGGCAAGATCTTTAGTGAGTCGAGCTCGTTCTGCGGCGACATCGATCGAACCAGTTAGATCAAATTCAGCGCGAATTGTGCCGATCTGCAAAGTTTCAACTTTTCCAGTTGGAGCGAATTGTTCTGCCTCCATCTTTAACAAAAACTCAGCACCTGAAACATATGGAGCAAGTTCACCTGGAGCTATTAATCGACCTGGGATTTTCTGACTTGTCTTAATTCCCTGATCATTACGGAAACGTCGAACCTCAGTGATTACTTCTTGCAATTGCGCCACGATCTTTTCAGCGCTCTTGTCTACTTGATCTTTATTTGCAACGGGCCACTTAGCAATTACTAAGGATTCTTTTCCAGTCAAGGTGGTCCAAAGCTCCTCAGTTATGAAAGGCATTATTGGATGCATTAAGCGAAGTAGTTGATCCAATACATGACCAAGTACTCGCTTGGTATCAGCTGCATCTCCCTTTTGGAAAGTATCTTTCGATAGTTCTAAATACCAATCGCAGAGGTCATCCCAGGCAAAGTGGTAAATAAGTTCTGAAGCTTTCGCAAATTCAAAGTTTTCAAGTAATTGATCCGCTTCGGCGATTGTTTCGTTTAATCTACTTAGTATCCAACGATCAATTGCATTTAGCGAGCTATATGTTGGAACTTCCCCGTCAACATTAGCGCCATTCATCAACGCAAATCGAGTCGCATTCCAGAGCTTCGTTGCAAAATTGCGGGCTCCGCCGATCCACTCCTCAGCAAGCGCTTGATCAGCGCCAGGATTTGCACCACGTGCAAGTGAGAACCGGAGTGCGTCTGAACCATACTTATCCATGAATTCAAGTGGATCAATGACGTTACCTTTGGATTTAGACATCTTTTTACCAAATTTATCGCGGACCAAACCATGTAAGACAATAGTGTCGAATGGTTGTTTGCCATCCATTGCGAATAAACCAAAGATCATCATGCGCGCAACCCAGAAGAACAAAATGTCATAGCCAGTAACTAATACAGAGTTTGGATAGAACTTCTTCAAATCTTCAGTGTTATCTGGCCAACCAAGAGTTGAAAATGGCCAGAGTGCAGATGAGAACCAGGTATCTAGAACATCTTCATCCTGAGTCCATCCATCAGGTGCACTCTCATCTGGACCAAGAACTTTTACCTCTCCATTTGGACCATACCAAACTGGAATTCGATGGCCCCACCAAAGTTGTCTTGAAATGCACCAATCGTGCATGTTGTCGACCCATTCGAAATAACGCGGTTCCATCTCTGTTGGAGAGATCCTTACTTTCCCACTTCGGAC
>CAYFJY010000030.1:0-9624 GCA_964343665.1 uncultured Actinomycetes bacterium
TTCTGTAACTGGCGCTGACTTTGCTGCTAACTTATCTTGTGCCTTCTTCTTTGCAGTAGTAGCACCTTCAGCTGGCTCATTTGCAGCTGCTTTTACCGCTGCTTCATAGTTAGCCTTCTTATCAAACTTTGCAGGTTGTGGAGCGACTGTGCTTGATGCGCTTCCTTCGCCAGTGAACTTTGCCCAATCGCCAGTCAACTTAAATAACTTGGTGACTGCAGCTGAAGGCTGTGCACCAACTTTTAGCCAATGCTGTGCGCGCTCTGAATTTACCTCTACTACGGATGGATCTTCTCCTGGTACATAACGGCCAATCTCTTCGATTGATAGACCGTTGCGCGCCTTCTTAGAATCAATTACAACGATACGATAAAAAGGTGTGCGGATTTTTCCAAGACGCATTAAGCGAATCTTTGTAGACAAACGTTTCTCCTAATTAATTTCAGACCAAATCAATTTTGCCTTGGAGTTTTCGTGAAAATTGATCTAGTTGTTTTTTGATCCGACGCGGGTAGAGGGGCCGCGCTCAGGGTGGTAATTCTGCCAAAGGCGGTACAAAGCACCAAATCCACTACAAGACGACTATCAACGACCCTCTTCTGCCGCCCGTTTCGCTGGATTTCCGCTCTTTGAACGCTTCTTTCCTTTATTTGGGTTGCTATTTGATTGGTTAGCCATCTTTGGAATCTGCCCAAAGGCGCCCATATGTGAATTTATATTTTTCGGAAGAGGCGGCATTCCTGGAATTGATCCACCAGAGCGGACCATCTTCATTGCCTTTTGTGCCTGCGCAAATCTATCTACCAAATTATTCACTTCCGAAACTTGGCGACCACTTCCCTTTGCAATTCTTGCGCGCCTAGAGCCATTTAATAATCTTGGATCACGCCGCTCCGCAGGAGTCATTGATTGCACAATTGCGGTGGATTTTGTGATCTCTGAATCATCAATTGCTTCGATCTGCTTCTTCATCTGTGCAGCACCTGGCATCATCGAGAGTATCTTTGACATCGATCCCATCTTGGAAATTCCCTGTAATTGCTCTAAGAAATCTTCTAAAGTGAAATCTTCACCCTTAACAAATTTCTCTTCTAGTTTCTTGGTGGTCTCATTATCTAGAGATTTCTTTGCCTGTTCAGCAAGTGTCGCCACATCTCCCATTCCAAGGATTCGAGAGGCCATACGTTCGGGATAGAAGAGATCGAAATCGCTTAACTTCTCGCCAGTTGAAGCAAAAAGAATTGGTTTGCCTGTCTGTTTTGCGATTGAGAGTGCAGCGCCACCGCGAGCATCGCCATCTAATTTTGTTAAAACCACTCCGTCGAATCCAACTCCATCTTGGAAAGATTTTGCGGTGCGCACTGCATCTTGACCTATCATTGCATCAACTACGAAGAGAATTTCGTTTGGGTTGACTGCATCGCGAATCTCAATAGCTTCCTTCATTAATTCTTCATCGACACCCAAACGTCCTGCGGTATCGACAATTACCATGTTGTGCAGTTTTGACTTAGCAAAATCAACACCATCTCGCGCAACTTTTATCGGGTTACCTACCCCGTTTCCAGGTTCAGGTGCAAATACTGGAACGCCAACTTGTTCTGCAACCACCTGTAATTGTGTGACCGCATTTGGTCTCTGAAGATCAGATGCTACGAGAAGAGGAGTATTTCCTTGATCCTTAAGATATTTTGCAAGTTTTCCAGCAAGCGTGGTCTTTCCAGCACCTTGCAAACCTGCCAGCATGATTACTGTTGGTGGATTCTTGGCGAATCTAATTCGTCTTGCTGAGCCGCCAAGAATTTCAATTAATTCGGCGTTAATTAAATCAAAGACTGCCTGAGCTTGATTTGATCCTGCCTGTATATCGCGGAGTAATTCAAGTGATTTTGCTTCGGTGTTCAGAACAAAATCATTCACGACTTCAAGTGAAACGTCTGCATCAAGAAGTGCATCGCGAATCTCTTCGAAAGTCTCATTTATATCCGAAGCCGATAACTTCCCACGACTGCGAAGTCTTGAGAGAGCTCCGCTGAAGCGGGAAGTTAGGCCTTCGAACATAGTGCCTTACCTTATATGCAATTTATATGGCGGAGATTCCCCTCTCGCCAGTGCGAACTCGTACAACCTCTTCGATTGGCGTGACCCAAACTTTGCCATCACCAATTGATCCAGTATTAGCTGCGCCAACTATCGCTTTCAAAACCGGTTCTAATTCATCTTTATCTACGATGATTTCAAGTCGAACTTTCGGTATCAAATTGACGACATATTCTGCGCCACGGTAGACCTCAGTGTGTCCCATCTGTCTTCCAAAACCAGAGGCATCTGAGACTGTCATGCCTTTGATGCCAATCTCTTGGAGAGCGCTTTTCACCGAATCCAATGCGCCGGGTTTCAATATTGCAGTTACAAGTTTCATAGTTTTGCTCCTACTAATGTCTCGTATGCGGTTTCACGATGTTCTGCGAAATCGATGCCAGATACTTCCTCGTTCTTATCAACGCGGAATCCGATAGTGACATCAAGAACTTTGCCAAGAATATAAGTGACTACAAATGAATAGATCATCACTGTGATCACTCCTAAGGCTTGAACGGCTAGGAGATGTGTGCCCCCGCCACTAAATATTCCATCACCACCTAATTCATTTGCGCTCTTTGAGGCAAATAGGCCAATTGAAAGCGAACCCCAAATACCACCGAAGAGGTGAACGCCTACAACATCTAGTGAGTCATCGAATCCGAGTTTGTACTTCAAGCCAACCGCTAGAGCGCAGATTGCACCTGCAATTAGACCTATTAATACTGCTGCCCAAGGTTCCACGAATGCACAAGCAGGTGTGATTGCAACTAGTCCTGCAACGGCACCTGAAGCTGCACCTAGAGAGGTGGCATGACCATCACGCAATTTCTCGGTTATTAACCAACCGATTAAGGCAGCTCCAGTCGCAACTTGAGTGTTAATAAGGGCTAAAGCTGCAACTCCATTTGCACCAAGTGCGCTACCTGCATTGAAACCAAACCAACCAAACCAAAGTAATCCAGAGCCAAGTAGTACCAAAGGAAGTGAATGTGGGCGCATTGGTTCGCGTCTCCATCCGATTCTCTTTCCTAGAACTAACGCCAAAGCAAGTCCAGCTGCTCCTGCATTTATATGTACCGCTGTTCCTCCAGCAAAATCCAAAACTCCTCTACCGGCTAAATAACCAACGCCTTTTACAGTGTCACCGAATTTATCTCCGAAATCGAAGACCCAGTGTGCGACTGGGAAATAGACAAGTGAAACCCAGATGGCAACAAAAATTGCCCATGTACCGAATTTTGCACGATCAGCAATAGCTCCTGAGATAAGTGCAGGAGTGATAATTGCGAACATCAATTGGAACGCACTGAATGCCAGAGTTGGTATTGGATAAATGCCACCATTGTTTGTAAATGAAGTAGCTAATTTGCTTATTCCATCAAATCCAAATTCACCTATAAAGGCAGAATCGGCTTTATAACCAAAAGCCCAGTTATAGCCATAGAAAACCCAAATCACACTTACAATGCCAATTGTCACAAATGACATCATCATCATATTCAAAACGCTCTTTGTTCTAACCATTCCGCCATAGAAAAAAGCTAAACCAGGCGTCATGAGTAGAACTAGTGCGCTACTTGCTAAGACCCAAGCAGTATCACCGCTGTTTAGAACCACATCCATGTTTAGAAACCTTTCAAAAGAAGGCAGACTCATCGTTGAGATGGTGAATCTTCGGATGTGTTAGTTACAGAGTTGTTAAGAGAGGAGGCCTTTTAAGTAATCATTGGCGTCAAATGTTTCAAAATCGTTAACACTCTCGCCAGTTCCTACCCATTTGACGGGAATATCGAATTTACGCTCGATGGCAAGGGCTATTCCGCCCCGAGCAGATCCATCTAATTTCGTAAGGATGATCCCAGTAACCGCGACCGAATCGATGAAAACTTCGGCTTGCACCAATCCATTTTGTCCGGTGGTCGCATCAATCACGAGTAGCACCTCGGAGATTGGCGCGCTCTTCTCAACCACTCTGCGAATCTTTCCGAGTTCTGCCATCAAATCGGCCTTATTATGTAAACGGCCAGCTGTATCGATAATCAAATTATCTGCTGCTAGTTCCTTAAATTTTGATGTGGCATCGAATGCGACAGAAGCTGGATCAGCATTATCAGCTCCACTAATAACATGAATGCCTAACTTCTGCCCCCAAGTCTTCAATTGATCAACTGCTGCCGCTCGAAATGTATCTGCCGCCGCTAAGAGCGATTTACCTGGAAGTGCGTTTGCTAATTTTGCTGCTGAAGTAGTTTTACCTGTTCCATTTACTCCAACTATTAGGATGACGCCTGGCTTTGTTGCTCTCTCTTTCTTAGAGAGCGAATCTCTTAATTTGATAGTCAAAGATTCAAGAGGCGGTTCTTTTGATTTCTTGCCTGCTGCAATCAACTCATTGGTCAATTCGCGACCTAGATCAGATTGCAATAATTCTTGGGTTAACTCATCCCAATCAGATTCAGTTGCAGAGTCTTTGCCAGTTACCTTTTCAAAGAATCTTTTGAAAAGTCCCATTTAACTAAGCAGTTTCTGAGTCGCGAAGGCGCTGCGAAATTACTTCGGTTACGCCATCTCCGCGCATCGTCACACCGTATAGCGCATCTGCAACTTCCATGGTGCGCTTTTGGTGCGTAATGATGATTAACTGTGAATTCGTACGAAGATCCTCAAGTACGCCTAGAAGTCTCTGTAGATTGACATCATCGAGAGCTGCTTCAACTTCGTCAAGAATATAAAAGGGACTTGGGCGTGATTTGAAAATCGCGACCAACATCGCAACGACCGTTAAAGATTTCTCTCCACCTGATAGCAATGAGAGTCTCTTTACTCGCTTTCCTGGTGGCCTTGCTTCAATGTCTACGCCCGTAGTCAAGAGATCATCGGGATTGGTGAGAATTAACTTTCCTTCGCCACCTGGGAAAAGTCGAGCAAAGATATCCTTGAAATGCTTTGCCGTCTCTTCATATGCTTCAATGAAAATAGTTTGAACTCGATCATCGACTTCTTTTACGATATCCAAGAGATCTTTCTTGGTTCGCTTTAAATCTTCTAATTGTTCCGTGAGGAATTTCAATCGCTCTTCTACCGAGGTGTATTCCTCAAGTGCAAGCGGATTGATTTTGCCAAGCAAGTTGAGCGCTTTTTCAGTCTGTGCGAGGCGTTTCTCCTGTTGATCGCGGCGATACGGAACATGCTCGCCTTCGATGATTCTTCCATCTTCTGTTTCTATGAAAGTTGGAACGTCGCGATGTGGTCCGTACTCGTTCTGAAGAGTTTCGACATCGATACCGAATTCTTCCAGCGCCTTCTGTGAGAGCGCTTCGATTCTCATTCTCTGTTCGCTTCTGGCAAGTTCATCTCTATGTACACTTGAAGTCAATTGTTCTAATTCATGTGTTAATTCGCGATTTCTCGAACGAATTGCGAGAGTCTCACCTTCGCGATTTTGTTTTGATTCCTCTAAACGAGAACGTTCAGCGCCTGCTTTTGCAATCGATCTCTCAATATGCACCAAAGTTTCATATGCTGCTTCACCAATTGCTTGTGAAATTACCGCACCTTGTGCTCGGTTGCTTCGCCTTGCAATTGCCGTTTCGTTGGCAACTCGTTCAGCTTGTGCAGCAGATTCGAGGTTGGAGGCTCGCTCAGCGATTGAATTCACTCTCTCCTCGGTTGTTCTCACTGCAAGTCTTGCTTCGACTTCGATGCTGCGCGCTGCCGTTAATTTCTCACGGAGCGATTCAGCGTGTGAGTGATCAGGTTCAGCAATCTCACCGTGCTGTCCTAATTGACTTTTTGCAATCTCCAACTCTCTTTCATCAGCTACACGCTCATTAGCTGCTTCTGTTATGGCAACATTTAGGCGTTCAACCTCTGCGTTTGCAGATTTGATGTTCTGACCAGCCACTGCAAGTTGCTCTGTTAGCGCTGAGATTTTCGCGTCAGAATCATTTAATCTTGAAAGAGCCTGGTCGTACTCGCTTTGGCGATTTGCTAGAGAATTCTTAGCATTCTGAATCTCAAAAAGTATCTGTTCGTGTTCGTGTGATGATCTAATTAATTCTTCATTTAAATCTTTTATGAGTGCTTGTATCTCGATTAAAGAACTTGAACTGTTTGAACCACCTCGCACTCTTGTAGATGTGAATATGTCACCGTCGCGAGTTACGACTGTTAGATCCTTATGTTCACTCAATATATTGGCTGCAGCAGCTGCGCTATCCGCGATTGCAACTCCGCCCAATATTGATGCCAGGAGGCTAGAAACTTCGGAGCCTTGAACATGATTGAGAAGTGGTTTCAGACCATGTGGAACTTCCGCACCCGAGATTACCCCGTTATTTGAGACCAAAATTTCAGCCTGTCCCAAACTCTCATTTCTCAGTGCATTTATTGCCGTTACAGCTGCATTCATATCCTGTACTACAACTGCATCAGCAAGTGAGCCAAGCGCAGCGGCTACAGCCGCCTCATAGCCAGAATCTATAGTGATTAATTTTACGAGAGAGCCCAAGATTCTTACGCCGCGAGAATCACTCAATAGTGCATTTGTACCCATAGCAGTGGCGCTAGTTAATTTCAAAGCTTCAAGCTTAGATTCGATGGAATTTTTCTTGCGATCTGCGGCGCGTTCGGTTTCGGATAATTTCGCTACTAAATCTTTCGCTTCATTTAAAGTTTTTTTCGCACTTTCAAATTGGGTATCTAAGCCGACTTCACCACTTCCTACACTTGCAATCTCTAATTCATATTGAGCGTATTCACTTTGAGCATTCTCGGCACGAGTCTTAGCATCGTCACGAGCTTTTGTGAGTCTTGTGATCTCTTGAGCCATGGCATCAAGACGTGCCTGCAAAGACTTGATATGTCCTTCTTGGCGAGCAGTTCCCTCGCGTTGATCAGCAATCGCACGAAGCATGGCTGCAATGCGATCCTCTTCAGCTTTAACATCCGCTTCAAGTGCTCTAAGAGCATTAATTGCACTATTTAGCTCATCTTGTTTTTGATTTAAACTCTTACGAAGTTCACTCTCTTCATATCTTAAAAGAGAAGCTTCGGCATCAAGTGATTCGGGATCTCTCCCTGCGGTGATTTCTAATTCTTGTGTTAGGAATCGAGTTCGCTCTTGCGCAAGCGAAGCAACTGCTCTTAATTTTTCGCGAATTCCAGTCAGTGCATAGTAAGTTTCTTGTGCAGTTGAAAGAAGTGGACTTTCAAATGCTGCTTCCGCATCTAACGCCTCTTCGCGAGTTCTGACTCCTTCGAGATCCGCTTCTACTATTGCACGACGCTCACGAAGTGCATTCTCATCTGCAACTTCAGCTGAGAAAACTTTATTCATAGAGATGTAGTCATCAGCCAATAGGCGCAGCTTGACATCGCGTAAATCCGCCTGAATCGTGGCGGCTTTCTTGGCCACCTCTGCCTGTTTACCAAGTGGTTTTAATTGGCGCCTTAGTTCTACCGTTAAATCTTGAACGCGAGACATATTGGCCTGCATCGAATCTAGTTTTCGTAGAGCCTTCTCTTTACGTTTACGATGCTTTAAAACACCCGCTGCCTCTTCAATGAATGCACGACGCTCTTCTGGAGTTGCCATCAAGATTGCATCTAATTGTCCCTGTCCGACGATGACATGCATCTCACGACCGATTCCGGAATCAGATAGCAATTCTTGAACATCTAAAAGTCTCGCACCTTCACCGTTTATCTGATATTCGCTCTGCCCATTTCGGAACAGAATTCGAGAGATAGTTACTTCGGTGAAATCAATTGGAAGTGAACCATCTGAATTATCGATAGTTAATGAGACTTCAGCGCGGCCAAGTGGTGCGCGTCCAGAAGTTCCAGCGAAGATGACATCTTCCATCTTTCCACCGCGAAGTGATTTAGCTCCTTGCTCACCCATCACCCAGCTGATCGCATCAACCACATTTGATTTACCAGAGCCATTTGGTCCGACAACGCAAGTGATTCCTGGTTCAAGTAAGAGGGTCGTTGAAGAGGCGAAGGACTTAAAGCCCTTGATAGTCAGACTCTTCAAATACACGCGGAAAACCTATCGGGTTTGGCAGGCTGGGCAGAGGCGCGACGAGCGGTTAGCGAAGGCAATTCTTATAATTTCCGCGCTACATCTGCGACATGGCTCACCTTCGCGGCCATAAACGGCCAGGGATCTTTCAAAATATCCACTCTCGCCATTCACATTGATATACAGCTGATCGAATGAAGTTCCACCTGCTGCCAGCGCTTTGGACATTATCTTCTCTGCAGAAGTTATGACATTCAGGACTTCTGTTGAAGTTAATTCTGATGCGATCTTCTCCGGATGAACCTTTGCTCTCCATAGCGCCTCATCTGCATAGATATTTCCAATTCCACTTACAACTTCTTGGTCAAGGATCACTTTCTTGATCTGTCCACGTTTTTTTAAAATCTGCTTAACCAACGCTCTCTTATCAAATTCTGGATCAAAAGGATCGCGAGCAATATGTGAAACAATCTGCGGAATGCCTTCCTCCAATAGATCTACTGCTAACCATCCGAAGGTTCGCTGATCTATAAATCGCATCTCCTTCCCATTTGAGAGTAGGAAATTCGCGCGCAAATGGCTCTCGTATTCGCTATTTTCCCTCTGTATCTTAAATTGGCCGCTCATACCAAGATGCGCTACTAATACTTCAGGGCGATCAAATTCAAACCACATGAATTTTCCGCGACGTTTAACTGATTTAATTTTGGCGTCTTTGAAAGTTCGAAGAGTTGCAATCGAATCAGATCTGAGTGCACGTGGGTGAAATTGTTTTACGCTTGTTATTCTCTTACCAACTACATATTTCTCAAGGCCGGATCTAACCGTCTCGACCTCTGGTAATTCAGGCATTGCTACATCTCTATAAGTTTTTCATAAGCAACACGCGCCGCAATCTGTTCTGCTTCGCGCTTACTCTTACCTTCACCTGTTGCGACTTTTTCGCCACCCACAACTGCTGTAGCTACGAAAGTCTTATCGTGATCAGGTCCAGATTCAGTTATCAAATACTCTGGCGCAGGTAACTTTCGAGATGCAGCCAATTCTTGTAAAGAGGTTTTGCCATCTAGTCCAGCGCCACGTGTCATCGCACTTTCTAAAGTTTCATCTATTAGGGCGCCAACAACTCTCTGGCTCTCACTAAAACCATGACTTAGGTATATCGCGCCGATTAAAGCTTCTAATGAATCTGCAAGTAAAGAATTCTTATCTCGGCCACCAGTAACTTCTTCGCCTTTTCCAATCCGCATGTATTGTCCGAGTTCCAATGATCTTGCGATATCTGCAAGTGCACGCATATTCACTATTCCAGAACGTAACGGCGATAATCGAGATTCATCCAAATCAGGATATTTAACATATAGCTGTTCCGTTACCACTAAACCAAGTACAGAATCTCCGAGAAACTCTAGGCGCTCGTTGGTTTGGGTTAGTCCATTCTCATATGCGAAGGAACGATGAGTGAAAGCTAATTCAAGAAGCTCTTGTCTTATGTCTAAGCCAAGTCGCGC
>CAYFJY010000031.1:0-9424 GCA_964343665.1 uncultured Actinomycetes bacterium
GCGGTATCTTGGCGGAAAGCTACCCATGCGCGGATGTACCAATATCCAGTTATATAGGTCAGGGCAATTGCAACATATAACCAACCGAATTTAAACCAATCTATGAAAGCAGGCAGGGGCAAAATAAACCAACCGATACCTAAATTTTGTGAAAGTGATTTTATTTTTCCGCCGCGATTTGCATGAATTACACCTGAACTAATAACAAGCGCCCTAAATACTGTGATTCCGACTTCTCGAAATAAGATTGCAATTGTCGCCCACAAAGGAAATCTGCCTTGTAATGAGAGCGGAATCATCGCTGAAGCGATCATCAGCTTATCTGCGATTGGATCTAGTAGCGCACCGAATTCTGTTATCTGCCCACTCGAACGTGCCAAACGACCATCAAAAACATCACTTAGCGCGATGGCGCCAAATATCAACCAAGAGATTATCTGCCAGATATTTCCATCCAAATATAAGGTCCATATTGCAAACGGCAAGACAGCGATTCGGGCAATCGTGATCTGATTTGGCGTAATTCTCATAGCGCTCGTCCAATTAAATCTGCGCCAGCTGAATCAGTAATCACAGCGCGCACCCAATCCCCTAATTTGTAACCGCTATCAATAAATCCGACCGTTCCGTCGACTTCAGGGCCTTGGAAATCAGCGCGGCCTTCTTGTAGCTCTTCGTCATCGATTAATACTTCTACCTCTTGGCCAATGCGCTGCGTAGCTCTCTCTGAAACCACGCGATCTGCGATAGTTGAAAGCATGGCAACTCGAGAAGCGATGACCGTTTCATCTAATTTATTGCCTAAGGTGAGCGCTTCAGTTCCGTCTTCATCTGAATAACCAAATACACCAACAGCATCTAGTTTGGCATCTTCAATGAATTTACAGAGTATTTCAAAATCTTCTTCACTCTCACCTGGGAAGCCAACTATAAAATTGCTTCGGATTCCCGCTTCAGGTGAGAGCGCTCGAATCTGTGCAATTAGATGTAAGAAGTCTTCACTTCCACCGAAGCGACGCATGGTGCGCAAAATTTCTTTTGAACTATGTTGGAATGAGAGATCGAAGTATGGAGCTACTTTTTCATTCTCAATCATTGCCTGCAGAAGTGTTGGGCGCATCTCGGCAGGCTGCAAATAAGAGAGTCGAATTCGCTTGATTCCATCAATCTTTGATAGCTCTGGCAATAATTTTTCCATCGCCCTGATGTCACCGAGATCCTTGCCATAACTGGTGGTGTTTTCAGAGACTAAGAAAACTTCACTAACTCCATTATCGACAAGCCACTTCGCTTCTTCGATAACCTCCAATGGATGTCGAGATACGAAAGCGCCTCTGAATTGTGGAATTGCGCAGAAAGAACATCGACGATCACACCCAGATGCAATCTTCAGTGGCGCCCATGGGTCTTTATTAAGACGCTCACGAACAATCTTCCCTCGATTTAAAATGTTTGAAGCGCGCTCTGCCGGCGCAATTGGTAATAACTTACGGCGATCTTGTGGCGAATGTGGAGTTGGTTTATGTCCAGACAAAATATCTCCAAGACGTGCAGAAATATCTTTGTAATCATCGAACGACAAGATCCCGTCGGTTTCAGGAAGCGCACTCGCTAGTTCTTCGCCATAGCGTTCAGCCATACACCCAACGGCAACAACAGCCTTGGTTACGCCATTTCCTTTGAGTGAATGGGCTTCAAGAAGTGTATTTATTGAATCTTGTTTTGCGCTTTCGATAAATCCACAAGTATTAATTACAGCAACTTCAGCGTCTGCAGCATCGTCAACTAATTTCCAACCATCTGCAGCTAAGCGACCAGCGAGTTCTTCAGAGTCAACGTCATTCCTTGCGCAGCCCATGGTAATTAGGGCTACGGTCTTTGACATGGTTACGAATTTACCCCATAACTGACATTTACCACTTCACCATTGCCACCAAGTGGTTCAACTTTCTTACCATTTACAGTGAGTTGGACCGCACCTGCATTGCCAATTCGTAAATTTACCTCTTCGGTACTTGAAAATTCGAATATTTGTCCTTGGGTTGCGCGACCGGAATATAGGGTGATGCCATCTTTATCACTTACGAATAACCAAGATGAACCATTTAGGGCCTCTAACTTAACGTTAACACCAGTACCAGATGAGTATGTGCTTTTAATTTCTGATGGCGTTGGTGATGGCGAGGCGCTCTCTTTTACATCTGTAGATGCACTTGGTTTTACTGATGGTTTTGGAGAACTAGCGGTTTCTTTAAGATTTGAGTAAATAAAAGATGCAAAGATTAAGAATAAAATTCCAACTATCGAAGTTGTGAGCACCTGTTTGTAAGTGTACTTACTCTTCTCAGGAATGGCAGAGGTGGCGTTGTTCTCGACTAATTGAGTATGAATTGCACGTGCCTCTTGAGCATGCTCTGCGTCAAATTGATCTAAAAATACATCAGCCGGAATTCCATAGATTCTCGCAAGGGTACGGAGATGTCCTCTTGCGTAAGTATCTCCACCTGCATTGTAAAAATTATTGGCTTCAAACTCTTTTAAAAGCGAAGTTCTTATATTTGTTCGAGCGGAGAGTTCGTCAAGGGTCAATCCAGCGGCTTTGCGCGCGCTGACCAAATTTTGACCAAGTACCATGAGGGGAAAAGTCTAGGACGGGTTACTTCTTATCACCTACTAAATTTCAGTCATTCACCCCAGCGCTCACCCACTAATCTCCGATTGTCTCTAGGACACCATCCAATTCATCTGGTTTAACAAGGACTGCGCGAGCTTTTGAACCCTCAGATGGGCCGACAATTCCGCGAGATTCCATTAAGTCCATCAAGCGACCTGCCTTTGCAAATCCAATTCTTAATTTCCTCTGCAACATAGAGGTAGAACCAATTTGAGTAGTCACTACTAAATGCACTGCTTGAAGTAAGAGTTCAAGATCATCGCCAATTTCGTTTACTGAATTTATAGTAACTTTCGAAGCCGTTGTGACATCTTCACGGAATCGAGGTGCCAATTGCTTGCGTACATGAGCAACCACATCTGCGATTTCGCGCTCTGATACATAAGCACCTTGAATTCGAATTGGACGAGACGCACCCATTGGAATAAATAGTCCATCACCTTGGCCAATTAATTTTTCGGCACCTGGTGCATCCAAAATAACGCGGCTATCTGCAAGCGATGATGTTGCAAATGAGAGCCTAGAAGGGACATTTGCTTTGATCAAACCAGTCACCACATCTACGGATGGGCGCTGAGTTGCGAGAACTAAATGGATACCGGCAGATCGTGCCAGCTGTGTGATTCTAACAACGCACTCTTCCACATCTTTTGCAGCAACCATCATCAAATCCGCAAGTTCGTCGATGATGACTAATAAATATGGATATGGCTCGAGAATGCGATCGCTGCCGGGAGGTGCGACTACTTTTCCAGCTCGCACTGCTTTATTGAAATCATCTATATGGCGGAAACCAAAATTAGCGAGATCTTCATATCGAAGGTCCATCTCACGCACCACCCATTGAAGTGCATCTGCAGCTTTCTTCGGATTAGTTATAATCGGCGTAATTAAATGCGGGATATTCTCGTATGCATTTAGCTCTACACGTTTTGGATCAATTAATACCAATCTCACTTCATCTGGTGTTGCGCGCATCATGATTGAAGTGATCATGGCATTGATCATCGAAGATTTTCCTGCACCTGTTGCGCCTGCGACTAGAAGGTGCGGCATCTTGGCAAGGTTTGCGCAGACGAAATTACCTTCGACATCTTTACCAAGTGCCACCAGCATCGGATGCATATCTTGACCTGCAACACTTGAGCGTAAAACATCGCCTAAAGCAACGATCTCACGATCGCTATTTGGAATCTCGATACCAACTGCAGATTTACCTGGAATTGGCGAAAGGATACGGACCTCACTTGAAGCAACTGCATAAGCGATATTTCTAGATAGCGCAGTGATTCTCTCTACTTTAACTGCGCTTCCTAGTTCAATTTCATATCGCGTAACAGTTGGGCCGCGCATGAATCCAGTTACTTGAGCATCAATCTCAAACTCGGCAAATAGCTCAGTAAGTGCACTTACGACTGCATCATTTGCTTTGCTCTTACCCTTCACGGCTGGACCTGATTTAAGTAGATCTGGAGATGGCAGTGAGTATTTACTATCTGGGGTGAGCATCATCTGAACTGGACGTTTTGCTGGCGCAGTTGATGGATGAGCTTTCGGAATCTCTACTGTGAATTCCTCGTCAAATTCCTCTTCCGCAGGCTCTTCATAGTCCTCGTCTTCAAATTCATCTTCTTCGCGTTCAAAACGTGAAATCAAAGGCGTTTCGAAAGGTTCGCTTTCGTAAATCTCATCATCATCTTCTTGATTGCGTTTTGGTAATTTAGCCTTGAGCCAAATTGCGGTGGATTTAATGCGAATAGCGACTTGGGAAAATGGTGTTGCCGTAACTACTAGCAACCCAAATCCAAGAATTAAAAATAGAACCGGATAAGTAAGGACGGGTGTCAAAACCGCATTAAGTGGAGTCGTTACGCCGTAACCAATCCAACCACCACCATGGCGCATAGCAGTTGCGCCAGTTCCTTCTAATCCGCTAAATAAATGAGCTAATCCCGTCGCAGAGAGAGTTAGCGCGAGAGTTCCGATAGTGATTCGCGCAGTCTCTTTACTTTGATCTGGAGTTCTAAATAAACGCACTGCGAAATAGAAAAGTACCAGCGGTGTTAGAACTCCAATACGTCCAAAACCACCGTAAAAGAATGAATAGAGCGCATGACCGACAACTGAATCTGAGTGCATCCAAGTTCCAGCGATTGCTGCCAGTCCTAAAATGACAAGAAGTAATGCGGCCCCATCACGTTGGTGTGCGCTATCTAAATCCCTTGCAGCGCGAGTGGTAAATCGGATCGCATTTCCAAAACCTTTTGCAATTGCGCGCCAGATAGCAGATAAGACTTTAACCACTGATCCACTGTTACTGGAGGATTTACTCTTGCGCTTTTGCTTTGCCACGCGCGAATCCTATTAATTCGCACAATTCGGACAGTGTAGGCGCGCCGCCTTAAATTAAAAGCGAATATAAAACTCTGACTAAACCTCAATCACAACGGGAACAATCATCGGTTTTCTGCGGTGTTCCTGGCCTACCCAATTTCCGATTGTTTTACGAACAACTTGTGAGAGTTGGTGTGTTCCATTTGTACCTTGTGCAACTGCAGCAGCTAGAGCTTTCTCGATTCTATTTTTTACATCATCGAACATCGCAGGATCCTCATTGAATCCGCGCGCATGAATATCTGGACCTGCGACTATCGTGCCTTTTTGAGAATCGATGACAACTACTACCGAAATGAATCCCTCTTCGCCCAAAATACGGCGATCTTTCAAAGTACTTTCAGTGATCTCGCCAATTGATTGGCTATCAACATAAACAAAGCCGCATGGAACTGCACCAGCAACTTCTGCTCGACCTTCAATTAAATCAACAACCATTCCATTCTCAACGACCACAGTGTTATTGCGATTTACACCTGTTTGAATTGCCAGTTCAGCATTTGCTTTCATGTGCCGCCACTCGCCATGAATTGGCATTACATTCTTTGGCTTAACAATGTTGTAGCAGTAGAGCAACTCGCCCGCTGCAGCGTGTCCAGAGACATGCACGAGTGCATTTCCTTTGTGAACAACTTTTGCACCGAGTCTTGTGAGTTCATTAATCACGCGATAAACGGGTGATTCATTACCAGGAATCAATGAAGAGGCAAGCACCACTGTATCCCCCGGGCCTACCAATATCGAATGTTCCCCATAAGCCATACGTGAAAGTGCAGCTAATGGTTCGCCTTGGCTACCAGTGCAAATTAAAACTACATTGTCACCAAATTTCTCCAAATCTTCTTTTTCAATAAGTACGAAGGCAGGGATATTTAAATATCCCATCTTCGATGCGATCTCCATGTTGCGCACCATCGATCGCCCGATGAAGCAGACTTTTCGATTGTGTTGGGCGGCAAGATCAATAACTTGTTGGACACGGTGAACATGTGATGCAAATGAAGCGACAATAACGCGGCGTTTGGTGTTTGCAATGATGCGATCCAAAGTTGGCATGATTTCGCGCTCTGAAGGTGTGAAGCCTGGAACATCTGCATTGGTTGAATCAACTAAAAATAGATCCACTCCCTCTGCACCTAATGATGCAAAACGGCGTAGGTCGGTAATTCGATTATCAAGTGGCAACTGATCCATCTTGAAATCACCAGTATGTAGCACGGTTCCAGCGCCTGTTCTAATTGCGATTGCAAGCGCATCTGGAATCGAATGGTTGACTGCTACCGCTTCAATCTCGAAACTTCCGATTTTCACACTCTGTCCATCTTTAAGCTCACGTGAGATTGCGGTAATGCGATGTTCCTTTAATTTTGCCTCTGTTAAAGCAAGAGTTAATGGCGAGCCATAAACTGGAATATCGCCACGTTCACGAAGTAGATATGGAACCGCACCAATGTGATCTTCGTGGCCGTGAGTTAAAACAATCGCAGTGATGTCATTTAAGCGTTCACGTACATATGAAAAATCAGGAAGAATCAAATCAATTCCTGGTTGGCTCTCTTCAGGAAAAAGGACTCCGACATCCACAACAAGTAATTCATTTTCGTACTCATAAACCATCATATTTCGGCCGATTTCACCAAGCCCACCGAGCGCAACTAAACGAAGCGCCCCCTTAGCTAATTTAGATGGTTCGCCTAAATTTGGATGTGGATGGTTGCTCATTAAACATTCACGCCACCAGCGCGAAGATCGATTTTAAGTTGTTCGATCTGTGCTGGTGTGGCATCGACTAAAGGTAAACGAGTATGGCCACCTGGTAGCCCCATTAAATTAAGTGCAGCTTTGGTAAGAATTGCACCTTGTGTTCTGAAAGTACCGGTATAAATTGGAAGAACTTTCTGATGAATCTCAAGTGCGCGAGCTGCATTGCCCGAGAACCAAGCATCTAACATCTCCCGTAAATCTCTTCCGATCGTATGTCCGCAGACACTCACAAAACCGACAGCTCCAACTGAAAGAAGTGGCAGATTCAAGATGTCATCGCCTGAATAAACTGGAATTCCACAGCGTTTGATTACCCAAGAGGTTGATGCGACATTTCCTTTCGCATCTTTCAAAGCGACGATATTTTTATGTTCCGCCAATTTAACGATGGTGTCAGGCTCGATTTCGATACCAGTTCTTCCTGGAATGTCATACATCATCACTGGAAGATCTACTGCATCGGCAATCGCGCGAAAATGCGCTTCGATACCTGCTTGAGGCGGTTTGTTGTAATAAGGCGTGACTACTAATAATCCATCTGCGCCAACTTTTTGTGCATGCACTGCTTGTTCTACAGAGTGCGGTGTTTCATTATTTCCAGCACCTGCAATGACTTTTACTTTATTACCAACCGCTGCTTTTACAACGCGGATCAATTCATCTTTCTCATCATCACTTGTAGTTGGCGCTTCACCAGTAGTGCCGGAAACGACGATTGCATCATGGCCAGTTGAAACTAAATGCTTTGCCAGCGTCTCTACGCCCTCCCAATCAACGGAGAGATCTGCCTTAAATGGGGTCACCATCGCAGTGATAAGGCGACCAAATGGCGCAGCGATCATGGCGTAAGCCTACTTAGAATTATGGAGATACGCGACCAGATTTATTGAAAGCCGCATGAACCAGAGGCATCTTCTCTTTGAAGTACTCCTCCATCTTCTCTGCGACCATCTCAATTTCGCGCTGTGGGTAGCTTGGGAAATGCGATCCCTCGGATGTTGTACGAAGTGATAAGAAATTCATTAATGCGCGGGCATTCATGGTTACGTACATCGTTGAATAAGTTGCAACCGGAAGGGTCGCACGTGCTACTTCACGTGCAATGCCAGCATCTAACATCTTTTGATATGCATCATATGCTGCGATATATGCCTTCTTCATTTCAGTGACCATTAATTCATATTGCTCTGTAGTGCCATCTTCGAATGTGTAATGGCCAGTCTTTCCAACTTGAATTAATTTACGAGCCTTATTTGGAATGTAAAAAACGGGTTTAAGTTCGCGGTAACGACCTGATTCTTCGTTATATGAAGCGATGCGATGGCGCATAAATTCGCGGAATACGAATATTGGTGCGCTAATGAAGAAAGTAAATGACGTGTGTTCGAATGGTGAACCATGACGTTCGCGCGCCAAGTAATTTATTAATCCTGCGCTTCGCTCTGGATCGTCATTGAGGGATTCAATTGATTGTTCGCCTGCAGTTGAAACACGAGCTGCCCAGATGACATCTGCATCACTAGCGCTGCTCTTTACCAATTCAACGGTTACATCGTCGCGGAAAACAATCTCTGAAGCTGACATGGGACAGACCTTATATAGTTCAGCCCATGTTTTCGGTTAACCGAGCCACGTTAAGCAAGTCACTTAGCGTAAGTCTCGCAGTCGGAGCCTACGGAACCGCCTTTGGTGCGGCTGCGGTGGCGGCGGGATTCTCAGTTCTCCAAGCATGCATATTGAGTCTCTTGACCTTCACTGGGGCTTCACAGTTCGCAGTTATTGGCGTGCTAGGTGCAGGTGGCACCGCACTTACTGGAATCGCAACTGCCTCACTATTGGGATTTAGAAATGCGATTTATTCGATGATCGCCAAACCAATATTGAAAGTACGAGGATTTAAGAAGATTATTGCAACTCAGATAACAATCGATGAATCCATCGCAGTCTCTACTGCAGAAGAGGCTCGTGGAGATTCTGCAATGCGCCATGGTTTCTGGTTAACCGGCGGTGGTGTTTATATCTTCTGGAATATCTTTACATTACTTGGCGCTCTTGGAGCGCAGGCGATTGGCAATCCATCTGAATGGGGACTTGATGCCGCAGTGCCCGCAGCATTTCTAGCGCTAGTCTGGCCAAGACTTAAGAAAATTGACGAATATGTCCTGGCAATAAGTGCGGCAGTTTTGGCTATTGCTTTAACACCAATCTTTGCAGCGGGACTTCCGATTATTGCAACTGCGCTACTTGCAGTTGCTTTCGCCAAATTCAAAGTTGCGCCACATGGATAAATTCTGGATCGCCACTATCGGAACTTCGATACTTGCCTATCTAATTAAATTCTCTGGAACTTTGATCCCTGCGAAGGTTCTAGAAAGTTCTTTGATTAAAAGAATCAATGCGCTGCTTCCAATTGCGATGTTAAGTGCGCTAGTTGCAGTTCAAGCATTTGCCAATAAGAAAGAGCTGTTAATAGATCACCGCGCTGCAGGGCTTGTGGTTGCAGCGGTAGCTTTAAGATTTAAGGCCGCCTTCCCCATAGTTGTGGGTAGTGCGGCCTTAGTTTCTGCACTTATAGTGCGGTTCTAGTGCGGT
>CAYFJY010000032.1:0-9251 GCA_964343665.1 uncultured Actinomycetes bacterium
AAGCAGTGGCATCTGTATGCGAAATCTGCGGCAAAGGCCCTAGCTTTGGAAACAATGTTTCCCACTCACAGGTAAAGACCCGTCGTCGTTGGAATCCAAATATTCAGCGCGTTCGCGTTCTACTTAATGGCCGTTCATCACGCCAAAACGTCTGCACCTCTTGCCTCAAAGCTGGCAAGGTCGCTCGCGCTTAATAGCCAGTTAACTGCATCATCTGCGCCATAGCCGTTTGGATGGCTCTTCAATAATTCCTTTGCACCTTCGACATCGCTACCCAATGTAACTATTGGCGCCTCTACATATCCATCTTTGCGCACCTGCGGAAAGCCGATATTGGACATCAAGCCATTGCACAAACACTTGCGCCCTTCGATCTCCTCTATGGCTCCACCTTTTTTGAGAAATTGATCATCAGGTTCTGAAGGGCAGCGATAAATAGTTCTCCCGGATTCAGCTAAGACCGGTTCACGTAAATATCCAAGATCACAAAGTTTTGGTCTCGACATGAATCCCTCTTCAGTTGAGGTATGTCCTTCAAGTTTTGCGATCTTTATTGGAAATGAAGTTGGAGATGCCTTTACATCGGTCTTAATATCTAAAGAACCACTCTTTAATTTCTCTATCAATTGTTTCCGAGTCTTGTCGCTAAACCCTGAGTGATTGGAGATTGCAAATAAAGTTCCAACTTGAACTCCTGCTGCACCAGATTCAAGCGCTTCTTTGACTCTAATTGGATTTCCATATGTCCCTGCCAACCAAAAAGGAAGCCCTAGCTTCTTCATCTTCTCTAAATCTGCAATATCTTTAGGACCATAAATCGGTTCGCCATTCTCATCAAACTCATATTTGCCTCGCGGCGGTGCATTGTGACCACCGGCAGAATTATGTTCGATGATAAATCCATCAGGGCGAGTCTCTTCATCACGAGCCAAGTAAGTACCAAGTACATCTACTGAGATAATCGCAAGAAATTTCGGCTTCTTAATTTTGAAATCTGTTCCAACAAAATCAAGTGGATTTATATGTGTCAATGCAGCAGGTCCACCAATTACGTCTACCGGGACGGATCCCATTTCTAATTTAGAGATCTGACGTATCAATTTAGGTAATTCACGGGGAATGCCAGCACCCATGATGATGTAATCCACCGCGGCGAGCATCGCGCCTAAGACGCTAGCTGCAGTAGTCATTTGAATCTTATGTAGAAAATTGATTCCTACTATTCCTGTGTGTCCCTCTTTTGCAAGCCAAACTTCTACGAAATTTGCTGCAACTAATATTTCTTGTGCATCGCGCTTCTGTTCCAAAGTTATCTTTGGAACCATGATGTAAGGGGTATCGGCTGACTTACCGCCTTCGATGAAATACTTATTTAGAATTCTTTGTACTACTTCTTGATTTGGAAAATGAGACAATGCTCGACGATAAATTCCGGATATATCACCGTCTTGTAAGCGCCTTGCAAGTACGTTGTCGATTGCAGTTCCTGAAACAACACCGAGTTGACCTTGCAAGGAAACTGTTCTGGCTAGCTCCCAATTAGACACAGCGATACCCATTCCGCCTTGAATGATTACGGGTAATCGCTCTGACATCCAACCACCCTCTCTCCTAGGGGCTAGATCATTAATTGAAATGCTGCCAGCCTGGTTGTGGTGTCGCTACCTGGATAAGTCTAATGCCATTACCTCTTAGTACCTTACCGATGCAATGGAAACCAAGAGCGTTGCCTGTTGCCAAGAATGCATGATCTTCACCACCACTTAGTATCAAATCAAATACTGAGACTTTTAATTCCGATGCTACTTGCGAGAGATTTGCAAATTCTGGATGTGCTGCAATCAAGTCTCCATTTATTTCAAATTGCACACCAGAGGCAGCTGCCATCTGTTCAGCTTGAATTAGAAGTGAATCGCTTATGTCGCAGAGCGAGTTCGCTTCTTTAGCAATTCTCTCAGCATTTTCGTAATCAACTGAAGGTGAGCGATGCTCTCTAATCGCAAAATCAATTGATTCACTATTAGATCCCTTCTGCAATCCACGCTCAAGCGCAATTAATCCAGCTGCAGACCAACCTGGCAAATTGGTTATAAAAATTGAATCTCCGACCTGTGCGCCGCTACGCAGGATGGGTTTAGCGCACTCACCGATTGCAGTAATGCTAATTACGATCTTCTCTGATCTCGATAAATCTCCACCAATAACTTGTGCTCCAGTAATCCTCACTTCATCTGCGATTCCACGAGCAACATCGAGCATCCAATCAAGTTCCTCTCTGCCGGTTGCAGCCATCGCGACTGTTAAGTATCTAGGTTTGCCACCCATCGCATAAATATCTGCCAAGTTTGCAGCTGCTACTTTCTTGCCTATCTCTCTTGCGCTAGACCACTCGGTTTTGAAGTGAACATCCTGCACTGCCATATCTGTTGTTACGACGAGATTTGAGCTTGGCCTTGAAACCACGGCTGCGTCATCTCCGATTCCGACCATAAGTTCGGAATTAGCCTCGGCAAATATTTCAGAGATGTTAAGAATTAACTCACGCTCGCTCCATAGCGCTTCTCCACTAGCCATGAGGAAAACTTATGCGATAAGTTTGGAATACGGAAAGAACGGAAAGAAAGGAGCCGACAACATGTCAGTTCAGGCTTATATCTTGATTCAAACTGAGGTTGGAAAGGCTTCCTCTGTTGCACAAGCTGTTTCTGCAATTTCAGGAGTTACATTGGCCGAAGGCGTTACTGGTCCTTACGATGTGATCATGCGTTGTGAAGCTCCATCAATGGAAGATTTTGGTCGAGTGATTCTAGGAAAAGTTCAAGCAGTTCCAGGTATTACCCGTACATTGACTTGCCCTGTCACCGGCAACTTCCACTAAATTATCTAATTTAGATTAATTACCGCTAATCACTGAATTTGTTCTGCGCTTTGCAGTCTCAATCAATGCACTAATGATTTCTGAATAACTCAGTCCATTAATTGACCATAATTTTGGAAAAACGGAAGTCGGGGTAAAACCTGGCATTGTGTTTAGCTCATTGATAATGATTTGGTCATCTCGCGTGTAAAAGAAATCAACTCTTGCCAATCCAGAGCAACCTAAAGCTTTGAACGCCTCAATTGCTGCTGCCTTAATATCTCCTCTTCGTTTTATCTCTGCAGGTGCGATTACCGTAGTCGCGCTATCTAAATATTTAGCTTCAAAATCATAAAATTCGAATTTTGGATCAATTTTGATCTCCCCGGGCGGTGAGCACTCAATCACACCATCTCTTTCAAGAACGGCACATTCAATCTCTCGTCCAACAATTGCCTTCTCCAGCATAACTTTATGGTCATACTTAAAAGCATCTTTCACAGCTGTTTCAAGTTCTGAAGCGCTCTTAACTTTATGTGTTCCTCTTGAAGATCCACCACGTGCAGGTTTAACAAATAGAGGAAAACTTAAACCATGATCATTTACAAGATTGCTAAGGGTTTCGCCTTCGCGAATTGCAATACCTTCTGCTACAGCCAATCCGTGAGCGGCAAAAATCTGTTTGGCAAAATGTTTATCCATTCCGACAGCTGAAGCTAGAACACCGCTGCCAACATAAGGAATATCAAGCATCTCTAATAAGCCTTGAACTGTTCCATCTTCACCATATGGACCGTGCAGAATTGGAAAAATCACATCGGCCTTAATTGAATCTATCGCGATCTTCGGTGCGCTCTCTGGAATTTGCGGAAGAACTCCATCTTTAATCTCGAACTTTGTATCAGTTGGAAGTGATACCCAATTCCCGCTCTTTGTGATTCCGATTAACGAAGGGAGATACTTACTGCGATCTATTGCAGAGATAATCCCGCTTGCCGATACGCAACTAATCTCATGCTCACTACTACGCCCGCCGCAGATGATGGCAACATTTATCACTCTACAAATGCCTCCGCTCGGGTACTAATCTCCATGATCCTTTTAAATGCATCTCGTGGAGTTATCTGTCCATCGACTACATCAGCAACTGCCTCAATAATCGGAACTTCTACACCTACTCGATGGGCTAACTCTAGAGCCGCGCGTGAAGTTGATACACCTTCTACGGTCTTTGCGACTCTTGTACGAGTAATTTCCATTGATTGAGTCTCACCGAGTACCTCTCCAAAGGTTCTATTTCTAGATAAAGGCGAACCACAACTTGCAACCAAATCTCCCATGCCTGCAAGACCTGCGGCGGTCAAAGGATCTGATCCATTCTTTGCGCACATTCTTGCAATCTCATTCAAACCACGAGTGATCAACATTGACTGAGTATTTTCTCCGTGCCCCATGCCAATAGCCATGCCAACAGCTAGAGCAATTACGCTCTTGATTGCCCCAGCTAATTCGCAACCCAGCACATCATTGGATGAATAAATTCGATAATACTCCGTTGTAAATAGCCGTTGAATGCGATGGGCAATCTCCATGTTGCTTGATGCCACAACTGCACCTGCAGGTTGGCGAAGTACCAACTCATCTGCCAAATTTGGCCCAGTAATCAATGCAAAATTAACTTCGCCCCATACTTGAACGATTACTTCAGAGACTCTTAAGTCAGTAGTTAATTCGATTCCTTTAAGAGTACTTACTACTACTGGAACTTTCTTATTGACTTTAATTGAAGATTCAAAATGTGGCTTCCATTCAGTCAAAGTACTTCGAAGTTGTTGAGTAGGAATTGCCAATACATATACATCGGAGTGTGCGAATGCAGCACTCAAATCGTTTGTAGCTCTTAACTTATCTGGTAATCCGATTTGGCCAAGATATTTCAAATTTGTATGTTGCGTATTTATCTCTTCTACGACTGAATCGTTTCTAGCCCAGAGAAGTACATCATTTCCGGCATCAGTAAGAACTTGAGCAAGTGTGGTTCCCCACGCGCCTGCGCCAAATACCGTTACCTTCTGATAAGTGTTCATCACTTCCGATTTTTTCTAAAATTGCCTGTTCTTGGCAAATCTGATTTACGTATATCAAATAATTGATATGGCGCAGGCTCATTTCGAATCTCGCCTATCATTCTTGCAAGGTGGAGCATCGCAAAATTGGTTGCCTCCTCCATTGCAGCAGGATCATCTTCCTTGCCCTTCCACTTAGATATATCTAGAGGATCACCAACTAACATCGTGACCTTCTTTCGTGGGAAGACTCGTAAGGCCTTCGAATATGGTGCGAGAATTCGATGTACTCCCCATTGCGCAATAGGAACCAAAGGTGCACCTGATGCAATTGCAAGTCTAAGTGCGCCAGTTTTTCCACTCATCGGCCATAAATTTTCATCGCGAGTTAAAGTTCCTTCGGGGTAAATAGCAATCGCATGCCCCAACTTCAAAGCATCAATTGCCTCTGCCAAGGCAATCTGCGCGCTATTACTCTCACGTTTTACAGGGATCTGTTCGGCTTTATACAGAACCCATCCAACGATTGGAATTTTGAATACCGCCTCTTTGCCAATGAATCTAGGAGCTCTCCCATTTTCAAATAAGAGATGCGCCAAGACGAGCGCATCTAAATAGGAGACGTGATTACTATAAAAAATCACAGCTCCGCTCTTTGGGATCTTTTGAACATCTACCCAGTTTCGCTTTGTGATTGCCCGCATAATTGGTAAGAGAATCCCAGCGCCAATTGCATAACCAAAATTCATGCCGAGGGGTTTGCCTCTTGGCGGTTTCATGGCGATAAGTCTATGGATGGTGAAATATGAAAATAAAAAAGACCGCCGAAAATCGACGGTCTTTTTCACTTTTACTGATTATTTGCGCTTCTTGGCTTTCTTTGCAGCCTTCTTAGCTGGCTTTGCCTTCTTTGCAGCCTTCTTAGCTGGCTTTGCCTTCTTCGCAACCTTCTTAGCAGCAGCCTTTGGAGCTGGCGCTGCAGCTGGCTTTGGAGCTGGACCTAGCTTGCGATCGCCAGAGATAACTTCCTTAAGTGCCTTTGCAGGGAGGAAGCGTGGCTTCTTGCTTGCTTTGATCTGAATGGTCTCGCCGGTGAAAGGGTTACGACCCTTACGTGCCTTGCGATCAACCTTCTTAAACTTACCGAAATCATTGATGGTTACATCTTCGCCCTTTTGCATGTTGCGAGTGATTGCATCGAAAACGATTTCTACAGCGTGAGCTGCTTCCTTCTTGCTGCCGTTGAAGTGAGGAGCCAACGACGCAATGAATTGGGTCTTATTCATTTACTTCCCTCATTTACGCGTAATTTTGATGCATTTGCATCAAGTAGTTAAAACTTACGCGTTAGAAAACCTTATTTTTCGCTAATTTATCGCGTGTCGCAGAGAATTTTTTTCTTTGAATTGACCTGAAATCGCGCTTTTTATACATAAAAATCAGCAAAAAACTCTAAAGTAATTCTTTAGAGTTTCTCTTTGATTACTTTATTGGAAGCGTTTTAGGCTTAAAAGCAGGACGTTTTTCCTCGAATCTAGCAATTTCATCGAGATGTTGCATGGTCAATCCGATGTCATCAAGCCCTTCCATCAATCGCCAACGGGTGTAGCTATCAATTTCGAAGTTAACAGAATCTCCTTCATAAGAGACATTACGATTTTCAAGATCAATACTCACTTGAAGAGATGGATTGGCCTCGATCGCCTGCCACAGCTTCTCTACCTCATTTTGCGGCAGCACGACGGTCAATAAACCTCCTTTGGCAGAGTTTCCCCGGAAAATATCGGCAAAGCGTGATGAAATCACAACTTTGAATCCATAATTTTGAAGGGCCCAGACTGCATGCTCGCGAGAGGATCCAGTACCGAAATCAACTCCTGCTACCAATATGGTGGCGCTCTTATATTCTGGTTTATTTAAAACAAACTCAGGATCGTTTCGCCAAGCTGCAAAGAGTCCATCTTCAAATCCAGAGCGGGTAACTCGCTTCAAATAAACAGCAGGGATTATCTGATCGGTATCTACATTTGAACGGCGAAGTGGGACAGCTGTGCCGGTGTGCTTTATGAACTTCTCCATGTTTACTCCTACAAATCAGCTGGCGATGCCAGTGTTCCCTTGATTGCGGTCGCTGCAGCAACCAGAGGAGAAGCCAAATGGGTTCTTCCACCTTTTCCTTGTCGACCTTCGAAATTTCTATTTGAAGTTGAGACGCTACGCTCGCCAGGTTTCAATTGATCTGGATTCATGCCAAGGCACATCGAACAACCTGCACTTCTCCATTCAGCACCTGCATCGATAAAGACTTTATCCAATCCCTCTGATTCAGCTTGCAAACGAACACGTGCAGATCCAGGTACTACCAACATTCGAAGTGAGTTAGAAATCTTCTTTCCCTTGATAATTGCTGCAGCGGCACGCAAATCTTCAATACGGCCATTGGTGCAAGATCCCAAGAAAACTGTATCTACCTTGATCTCCTTCATTGGAGTTCCGGCCTTTAAACCCATATATTCCAGAGCGCGCTCTGCTGCGCCGCGCTCCTCCGCATCTTTCATATTTTCTGGATTTGGCACTGCCGAATTTAAAGGAACACCTTGTCCCGGGTTGGTTCCCCAGGTTATGAATGGTGATAGCTCATCAGCATTCAAAGAAACTTCTGCATCAAATTTTGCATCAGAATCTGTATAGAGTGTCGACCAATATGCCAGCGCTTCGTCCCAATTCTCTGGCGCATGTGCCTTACCTTTTATGTAATCAAAGGTTGTTTGATCAGGCGCAATCAGTCCTGCTCGAGCGCCTGCTTCGATAGACATATTGCAAATAGTCATTCGCGCTTCCATAGAAAGTTTGCGAATAGCCTCTCCACGATATTCAAGGACATATCCCTGTCCTCCACCGGTTGAAATCTTCGCAATCACGGCGAGGATAATGTCTTTTGCAGTTACGCCTTCTTTTAAAGTTCCTTCGACATTTATCGCCATTGTCTTAAATGGTTTCAATGGAAGAGTTTGGGTTGCTAATACATGTTCTACTTCTGAGGTACCGATACCAAATGCGAGCGCTCCAAATGCGCCATGAGTTGAAGTGTGTGAATCTCCGCAAACAATGGTCATTCCTGGTTGAGTAAGCCCCAATTGCGGACCAACTACGTGCACAATTCCCTGTTCTATATCGCCGAGTGAATGGATACGAACTCCAAACTCAGCGCAATTCTTACGTAATGTATCTACCTGTAGCTTTGAGATTGGATCTGCAATTGGCTTATCGATATCAAGAGTTGGAACGTTGTGATCTTCCGTGGCCAAAGTTAAATCTGGACGATGAACGGGACGTCCTGCAAGGCGCAAACCATCGAATGCTTGTGGGCTTGTGACTTCATGAATCAAATGGAGATCGATAAAGAGTAGATCAGGTTCGCCCTCTTTCTGGCGAACGATGTGATCGTCCCAAATCTTCTCTGCCAACGTCTTGCCCATTTTTTCTTGCCTTTCAAATCAATAACTTGCTATCCACATTTTGAGATGTTAATCTCACGCCGTGGACAGCAAGAATAGCGGAGTTGGCGTATTAGATAAAGCCGTCAGTATTCTCTCTGCGTTAGAGAGCGGACCACATTCACTTGCCGAGTTGGTAGCGGTGACCGGTATAGCAAGACCTACCGCCCATCGTTTAGCTGTAGCGCTCGAGCATCATAGATTAGTTACTCGCGATCTATCTGGTCGCTTCGTTTTGGGCAAGAGAAATGGCGAATTAGCTGCCGCCGCAGGTGAAGATCGCTTACTTGCAGCTGCCGCCCCAGCCCTTGCGGCGCTTCGCGATGCAACTGGAGAGAGCGCTCAACTTTATAAAAGACAGGGCGACCAACGTGTATGCGTCGCCGTTGCAGAGCGGTTATCAGGTTTACGAGATTCAGTTCCAGTTGGCGCTGCTCTAACAATGCAAGCAGGATCAGCTGCGCAAGTTCTACTTGCTTGGGAAGATTCCGAGAAAATTCATCGCGCACTTGGCAAGGCTCGCTTTACTGCCGCCCATCTTGCAGCCGTTCGTAGACGGGGTTGGGCGCAATCAGTTGGAGAGCGTGAAGCTGGTGTTGCATCTGTATCTGCGCCGGTACGCGGACCAAATAATAAAGTAATCGCAGCGGTTGGAATCAGTGGACCAATTGAAAGGCTAGGTCGCCAACCAGGTCGCTTACACGCTGCTGCAATTGTTGCAACCGCTGCTAAGTTATCTGAGTATCTGGCTAAAAATAACTAAATAACTAAATAACTAAATAAAATAACTTAATGTGCTGGTAGCCCCGAAGGGATTCGAACCCTCGTAGC
>CAYFJY010000033.1:0-9118 GCA_964343665.1 uncultured Actinomycetes bacterium
AATGTCAGTCTTATTCGGAGAGCTACTCATTCCAGGTTGGAATGAAGAGCTGATTGGTTTAGAAGCGGTAACTGGCGAAGGGCTGAGTTTGCCTTGTCACAATGTCGATGGAGATATCTTCTTCGATGAAGATGAGGCGATGATTGCGCTAGCTAAGTCACTCTGTGCAGGTTGTCCAGTAAAGGCCCAATGCCTTGAAGGTGCGCTATCGAGGCAGGAGCCTTGTGGCGTCTGGGGCGGAGAGTTATTTAACGAAGGCGAGATCATTGAGCGTAAGCGCAAAGCTGGACGCCCGAAGTTGGTCGATGCTGCCTAATGCATACAGAAAAGAAAACTCAAAGAAGTTACTTTCTACTTCAACCAGTTACAACCACAAGTTGGATGGCGCGGGTATTTGATATCTCGAATCAAATTTGGATTCGTCACATCAAATACCTTTGCGCTGCCAATTAATGGCGAACTCTCGCCATCTGCGAACTCTGCAATTGCAAGTGCCAAATAAGCGATAATCCAATTTAAGGCTGCTAGCGCTGGCCTTTGAAATGCGCTGATCTGCTTTATATTTCTTAAGATTTTAGTATCCGATAGCGATACACAATTTAGACATGGGGAAGCACCCGGCAAAACTATCGGTCCAACTATGAAATTCGGAGCGATACTTTCGATAACCAAATGTGGAATTTCGTTGCTCATCCACTCCTGAATCAATTTATCGCCAGGTTTTCCAAAAAAGAGCACTAAATTACTTTTTTGTTTAATTTCTTCATCAGAATATTTAAAAAGACGGCGATCATAAATCGCTTTATTAATAGAATCTCGAATACTTATTCCGATATCTTCCACATTAAATATCCCGCTTCGTAAATCGTCCATCTGAACCTCACGTTCGATTTCTAGAGAAAGTTGCGTAAAACCCGAGGATGCAAGTAAAAAGTAGAGAGCAATAGCCATCTCCTCATCACCCAAAATCTTTATAGAAAATCTCTGGCGTTCAGATAATCTCGTTCTCCCGCCATCTAGGGCTTCATCTCGCCATGTAGTGACTGAAGATTCTGAGATAACGCGTTGTTCAAAATCTCTGTGTGCTATATCGCTTTCAAATACTTTAGCGGAGTTCGCACTTGTGATTGGCTTTGGTGAATCAGGGAGGGTGCGCTCTTCGTAGACCAAGCGCGTAGGGTAGATATCGATCATTTTGCGATTCGATAGAAGATCAATTATTCCATCAATCAAATTGCTATCTAATAAGGAGTTCTCGACGATCGTTTGTAGAGTTCTTCGTCCATTAAATGAGCGAATCAATGAGATAGGAATATTCTCTAATTCAATCCCATTTTTTAGATTTCCTACAAAGATTTTATTTGCGCCTATTTCAAATACCTCTACCCCTTGCTTTAATTTCGGGAGGTAATTTGGTCTGGTGACTTTTTTTGTTTCGAAAAATATTCTCATAAAGAGATAATGGCGCCCAAGAAAATCTTGGACGCCAATATCTCTACTTCTGTGGATTAATCAATAAGAAAGTTTGAGAATTGCCAAGGATCTGAGTCGTACTCCTTGCCGCTCCAGCCTTCGAAGAAATCAACGCGGTTATCAACAGGGGTCCAATCAGCTGGCGCAGAGTAGATACCGCCCCAATATTTCTCAGCATAAGCAAGTACTTCGCGCCAAGGCAGATCATCTGGAACCAAGATTCCGCAATCTGGATTCTTGATAGCCCACGCAACAGCTGCAAATACTGCAGATGCAACTTGAACAGTGGTGGCGGATTGATTCGGTATTAATTTTCTTGATTCATGAATAGATAGTAGAGATCCTGTCCACCATGCTTTATATGGATGTCCCATTAAGAGAACGCCTAGGCGATCATCGCCATCGATAATCTCGTCGTTCATGATTCTTTGATTCTCTGTTAGATCCCAATTGCGATGTTCCAATTCTCGTAGCGATGCAATCGCTGCATCAGTTGGGCAGTATGCGTAATGCACAGTTGGTCGATAGACCGCCTTATCGCCATCCCAAACAGTTAAGTGATCTGAGATAGTGAATGCTTCGCCGTGGCGAATAACCATGCCGGTAATCTCCATGTTTGGCACCCATGATCGAACCCAAGTCTTTGCACCAGGTTGTGCGATAGCAATTTGAGTTTTAGGTCCAGATTTATGTTCATAAGCCTTTGCTGGCAATTTCTTCTCATGCGTGCCCCAACCCAATTCCGCTGGTGCAACGCCCTCTTCGTAAAGTCCTTCAACTGACCAAGTATTTACGAATTCATTGAGTAACTTTGGCTTATCGCTAACTTGTGTATCTCTCTCGGATATATGTATAACTTTTACTGACAAGCTCTGCGCTAACTTTGGATAATCTTCAGAAGCAAGTGCGCTCTTAATGGCATCAGTTGCAATTCCATCCTCAATTGTTTTATTTGCAATATCTACTAGCGCTTTTTTGACCAAGTGAGATACCAAGCCTGGATTTGCCCCATGCTCGACAATCGCCGTTGCACCTGGCTTATTCCACTTTGATTTCATTTCGCGCAAACGCATGTGACGAACATAAAGTGTTCGCTCAAGGGGATGCTTATTATGTCCACCTTCGTATGGATTCCATTCCTCGATAGATGTATTTAAATAGATCACATCGTTGTCATGTGCCCATTGAATGATGGTATTCGCATCGATGTTCCAAGCTAAATCTAAAAGGAAATCGCCAGGGGAGAGATATTTGGAGAGAAAAGAATTTAAATTCTCTTTTGTTACCTGGTCTTGAATATAAGTCGCACCAGCATCTAGTGCTGATTTAACTCGTGAGCGATTGTCTCGCTGATCCACGATCGTCATCTGTTTGGCATCTACCAAATGTTCTAATAGAAGTGGAATTACACATTGCGCAACTGAACCTGCGCCCAAAACAAGGATTCGACCTTGGAAGCGTTCTGACAATTAACTACCCCCGAGTTTTCTGCCGGGTGGGCTAGGAGATTTCACCGCAGCGAAACCGAAGTTTAAGTCCCGTTCGCCCATACACCAACTTTTAATTTCTTCGCCTGGTACATCGCAGTATCGGCCCGCGCCAAAATGTCCTGGCGACCATCGTTAACCACACATCCAATGCTGACATCGACTTTGATTTGATTGCCACCCACATTAAATGGATAGGAGAGAGTTGCCCTAAGAGCCATCGCAAGTTCCATTGCGGATTCATAATCTTCATGGGTGAGGACGGCGAATTCATCTCCACCAAGGCGCGCAAGTAGTGCGTTCTCTGAAATAGCTCTTTGAAATCTACCTGATACTTGTCGCAAAATTTCATTTCCGACTTCATGACCGAATTGATCATTAACAGGTTTGAAGCCATCTAAATCCATCAAGATAATCGATCCATCTTTAAATTTCTCTAAATCTGCGATGAACCATCTTCGATTAGGTAGACCAGTTAAATCATCTAACTTTGCCAGGTTACTTTCCTTTGCGCTTACCTCACTCTGTTTAAGCGCTAGAGCTAGACGTAAGAAAGAGAATAGAAGCGTCATTAGAGCCGGTCCGATTACAAAATTTGGAATCTTATATAACTTTAATGCGATCATGGTTAACATCAAAGCGCTACTTAGAACTGAAATTCCAAGATAAAAAAGTGGTATTGGCGGAAAAGGTTCACTTCTAATTCCTCTCCGATATTGTGAGAGTGTTATCAAAGCAAATGAAACCACCCAGCCATATTTTAGAAGCGAACCATTTTTATATGAACTATTTGCTACTTGAATAAGATAAATAAAATCGGTTGCAAAATATAATAAGAACCCAAGGAGCACTAAGAGACTTTTACCGGTGATTGCTCTACGCATGAATACAACCAAGACTGCAATCAAAACAACCAAGTCACTTAATGGATAGAGAATATGTAGGAAATCAGCCTCAATACTTCGCAGAAGAATTGCGCTAGCGATAGTGCTACTTCCTAATACAAGAACCGCCCCATCTAGAAGACGAATTGCTTCACCTCTTTGATCAATCTCAAATAAGTGAGGAATTGCAATGAAAATTAATGGATAGAAGAGGACATAACCTGTACTAGCCCATATTGATGAGGAGAAGGAAGTTGCAATCTCGCTTGCAAACCAGATTGCTAATGCCAGTGGAAAGAATGGCCCGCCTCCGTGGGCCTTAGCATTTGCGAATATGGCGGCGGCCAGGATCAGTGTACAAATGCCTAGGTAGAGAAAATCCATTTGGGTAAATTAAATAAAAGATTAAAGGGTAAGGAGATAGGGGAATCCCAATAAAAAACCGCCCGGTTATGGGCGGCTTTTCTACGCAAATTTAAATCAAGGCTTGATTTAAACGCCTTTTGCGCAAGATTGAGAGCGAATCATCTTTGCTTGATCTACATCGGCTTTCAATGATTCGACAGTTGTCTTATTTGATTGCTGACTTGTTAGCAGGATTAGGTTAGCTTTGAGATTCTTGATATTGGTATTTGCATTCTTGATACCAATATTTATGGTCGCCACTGTCGATTTGTAAGAAGCCAATTTGGTCTTTTGAGCAGTAGTCGGATTCTTTACTCCTTCAAGTGTGGTGATGTACTTCTGCATAGTATTAACAGAATCTGTCCATTCAACTACATCTTTTTCCTTCATTGCAATTACCTTGTTTGCATCAGGTGATGTTCCGACATTTGAATCTGCCGCGGACGGCATGTAAACGGCCCAAAGAGTGCCGAGATTCATGCTTGGCTGTTTATCTGTGCTTGCAGCAAGAGCGATGTAATAAGTCTTTCCAGTCTCATAGACCAGATCATCTTTAACGTAATTCTTTGTCTTCTTCCAGAGAATCATATTGTTGATAGATGTCTGAATTGTCGCGGCAAGTGTTGTTGATTGGCCAGAGATCTGATTCAAGATGTTGTCATATTGCTTCTTAGTAGAGAGGTATGAAGTATTTGATTGGAGGCAACCATTCCAGACCCAAACCAATTTTTTGGATGTTGAGATTGGATTTGTAGTACAGGTGTACTTATCGGTGCCAACTTTGGTTACTGCACCCTTTTTAGAGCATGAGACTCCATTTGAGATCTTGGTTGCAGCTTGTGCAGGTGCGATGGCAGCTGTTGAAGCTATTAGCAGTGCGGCAAGTGCAACTGAGGTCTTTTTAAACATTTGTCCTCCACTTTCTGGTTCACCAGAAATTACATCTATTAGTTGGAGAGAGTCTATAAGTAGGAGAGGTTAAAGCGCGTATTCAAAATGGTGTATTTAGGTGTATTTCCGATAACAAAAGTATGCGAATGTTCTGAGAGTTAACGTTGACGCTTACGGAAGGAGAAACCACCCTTGCGCACGAGATTTCTTGGTGCAAAGCGAGTGACCATATAAATGAATCGATATTGGCGCCCCGGAATTGATATTGCTTTTCCAGACTTTGCATCATCCCATGCCGTAAGCACCACTTCATCTGCATTTAGCCACATAAATTTAGGAAGGGAGTCCATTTTCATATTTCCACGTTGATGGAATTCAGTATGCGTGAATCCAGGAGCTAATGAACATACTTTGACCGATGTTTCAGATAATTCTGTATGTAGAGATTCTGATAAAACCATTAAATAGGATTTCGCAGCAGAGTAATGGCCACCGGTGATCCAAGCTGCAACCGATGAGACATTGATAATGATTCCGGAGTTTTTTTCAGTCATATCTGGGAGAACTGCATGCGCAAATCGCATAGGTGCTTCGCAAAGAATTCGCATAACTGCGATCTCGTCTTTAATTTCACTTCTCGTGAAGGCCATGTTTAATCCATAACCAGCATTATTTATTAAGACATCAATATCTTTGTTGCGTAAGCGACTTTCGATTAAACCGATTCCGTTGTCTGTAGTTAGATCTGCTGAAATAACCTCAACCGATCTTCCATATTTCTGAGAGAACTCACTAGCCAGATGATTTAATCGATTTGTATCACGGGCAGTGATAACGAGGTCATAACCTTCACGAGCGAGCAGATCAGCAAAGTGCCACCCAATTCCGGAAGAGGCGCCTGTTACTAAAGCTTTCATGATTAACTCCGAATCGTGTTCTGTGAAATTGACTGTGTAAAAGGCGCTTTCGGTTCAACAGTTTGGAGCACTCTATATGGCTCGTTCTGCGATGGACGTATGTCGCTCTCACCTTTATTTGGCCAAAATGAAAGAGCGCGCTCGGCTTGTGCTGTGATTGTTAGAGATGGGTTCACTCCAAGATTTGCAGTGATTGTGCTGCCATCGACAATATGAAGAGTTGGGTATCCCCATACGCGATGATATGGATCGATTACTCCCTCTTCTTTATTCTTACCAATTACACATCCCCCCACAAAGTGCGCTGTGAAAGGTGCGCCAATTAAATTACCGATATTGCCACCAGCGATTCCACCGTATCTATTTGCAATACGTTCTGCGACTTCATTGGCTTCAGGTATCCAAGTCGGGTTTGGATTATCTGAATTGTTCTTTGAACTTAATCTTTTTCCGAAGATTCCACGTTTTTGGAAAGTGGTGACTGCGCTATCTACATTCTGCATAACTAGTGCAATCACGGAACGTTCGCTCCATTTACGAACATTTAAGATACGGAAAATCAAGGTTGGATTTCGAAGCGCACTTGCAACCCACTGACGCGCTCGTGTAAGAGGTTTGTCACTACTTGTCATGATTGTCTGCAATAGACCCATCATGTTGCTTCCTTTTCCATATCTAACTGGTTCGACATGGGTATTGGGATTTGGGAAGAATGAGGAGGTAATTGAGGCGCCTTGAGAGAAATCAATTTTGCTCTTAGGCATGATTGCTCCAACTAAGGATTCGCTATTTGTACGCGATAGTTTGCCCAATGAATCTGAGAGATCAAGAAGACCATCTGACTTCATACGATGAAGTAATTTCTGAGTGTTATAGGTGCCAGCAGCAACGACAACCTCTTTAGCTCTGATTCTTCTCTCTTTATAGCCAAGCGAAGTCCAAGATGTCGATTTTCTAATTGAGATATTCCACTGGTTATCTCTAAATTCTAATTTGGTCGCGGTAGTAAGTGGTTTTATCTCGACACCTAATTTTTCAGCAAAGTAAAGGTAATTCTTAACTAATGTGTTTTTGGCATTGTGTCGGCAACCTGTCATGCATTCGCCACAATTGATGCAACTTTTACGAACTGGTCCAGCGCCACCGAAATATGGATCGCTCTTTTCAACGCCGGGCTTTTCACCAAAATAGATGCCAAGTGGGGCTAATTTAAATGTTTCGCCGACTCCCATTTCATTTGCGGTCTCTTGCATTGCTTTATCACTTGGTGAGAAGAATGGATTCTGCTCAACACCTAACATTTTCCGAGCTACTTGATACCAAGGTTCAAGCTCACTCTTCCAATCAGTGATATCTCGCCAATGTGAATCTTTAAAATACTCATCACCAGGTTGGTAGAGAGTATTTGCATAAACAAGGGATCCACCACCAACTCCCGCGCCACATAAGACGAAGACATCTGGCAATTTATGAATGCGTTGAATTCCTTTTAATCCAAGTCGTGGGGCGTATAAGAATTTACGAAGACGCCAAGAAGTTTTTGGAAAATCCTTATCTTCAAATCTTGCGCCTGCTTCAAGAACGCAGACTTTGTAACCTTTTTCGGCTAGTCGTAGCGCCGCAACGGATCCACCAAATCCTGATCCAATTACGACTACGTCATAGTCCATTAAGGTTCGATTCCCTCCGTGCTTTCATCCCTAATTTTCCAGGTTGTTCCATATTCTTCAAGCAAATCGAGGAATGGTTTTGGATCGAACCACTCTGGACCATTTACGCCTTCGGGCTTCCAAATTCCCTTTGAGACAAGTTCCATAGCGATTACTGGGTTGATAGCAGTCTGCCAAACCACAGCTTGGTCTCCATATTCATGCATGGACCAATCGTTATCGATTACGTTGTATATGTAACAAGCGTATGGAACTCCCTCTTTATTTAATCCTTTTACTAGCACTCCGGCACAGGTCTTTCCATGCATGCGATGACCAAGTGTTGCAGGGTCTGGAAGTGATGCAGCTAGTAGATCTCGAGGCGCTACGGATAATCCTTGAACATCTACATTCTCTTTACGATCTAAACCGAGCATGTGAATTGTTTTCAAGGTTGTAATGAATTGAGCACCAAGGCCATATTTGAAGTTAACTTTCTTCGCATCAACTTTTTGAGGAATTAGTACAACCTCTTCGTGCTCGACATTCACGCATTCGACCGGACCGATTCCCTCGGGAAAATCGAAGATCTCTAATTCGCTAAAAGGTTCCGTTGTAAACCAACCGCGACCATCCTCCCAAACAATTGGGGGATTTAGACATTCTTCAATAGTGGTCCAGATAGAGAATGATGGTGCGAATTCATAACCCTCAACGGTCAAGTTGGAACCATCGAGAACTGTTATCGAATCTATTCGGCTGAAGAGATAGTCAGATGCATACTTTGCAAAGACATCTGATAAGCCAGGTTCAATGCCCATTCCGACAAGTGCATAAATCTTTCGCTCGCCCCAGTTCCAATCGCGAGCAAATTGCTCGTCACCTAATTTAACGCCAGTTTCTGTATATGGATAATGAGGGTGCGGCCTTGAAAGCGACATCGCCATATCTATGTAATTTGTATTCTCAATTTCGCATGCCAAAAAGATCGGCATAACATATCGAGGATCGACCGCGTTGATTACAACATCTGGTTGCGCTTTACGAATTAGCTCTCGAACATCTTCAAGTTCGGATGCATTTACCTGTGCTGCAGAGAAGCGTGGATCCTTTAGACGCACCACGGCATCTTCAGCCCTTGAAAGGGTGCGGTCAGCAATGACCATTGATGTGATGAATTTTCTTCGTGATGCAATGTTGGCGATAGCACGTCCGACTCCGCCAGCGCCGATCACCAGCGCTTTCATACCCATGGGGAAACCAACTCCAAATTAATTATGATTAATTATCTAAACGTGAGTCTAGCAAAGTTAATTTATTCTATAAAGTTGCGCATGTTATACGCATGAATTACAGAGTCCTTGTAGCTCAGTGGATAGAGCAACCGCCTCCTAAGCGGTAGGTCGCCGGTT
>CAYFJY010000034.1:0-6340 GCA_964343665.1 uncultured Actinomycetes bacterium
GTCAGCGGTAGCACCTGCAGTAAGAACGGTCTGCTCTGGCGGAAGTTGTGACATCTCAACTTTGATATTGCGCATCGTCGCTTCGACGATTTTATGAACATCTTTGAATTCCTTGATTGGAGTCGCATTGATCGAATCAACGAGAGCTTTTGCACCGCGCTCTGTTAGATCCACGGAAGTAATCATCAATTCCAACTGCTTTGCAGTCAGCGGACGAGAATCTGCCTTGTGTGCGCTCTTTGAAGGATCATTTTCTTTAGCGCGGATCGCTTCGTTTAGTAAATTAACAGCCGCTAAACGTCCGCGAAGTTTCGCGCGCTCTGAGCGACCCTGCTCTTCTTCTTTTTCTTCATCGGAATCGCGAAGTACGAAGGTTCCTTCGCCATCATCAACCCCTTCCTCGTCGGAGAGATTGATAACTCTAGTCTCTTCTTTTACCTCTTCTTTGACTTCGTCTAAATTATCAATATTTAAATCAAGATCTTCTTCCTCGATTAATTCGACCTCTTCGCCATCGATTATTACAGTCTTTGGTTGCTTGGGTTCAGAAGAGGCAGAAGATGATGTAGCGACTGGTTCTGGCTTTGGAGCAATTAATGCTTTTTCAGAATTCTTCAGCATTCTGTATGGAGAGCCTAAGCCAGCTTTCTTTAATTTCTCGGTGACTTTTGGAATTTGAATCTCTAATGTTTTGGCCTCATCGACTAAATCTTTATCGGCCTTCTTTGGAATTCGATGAATAGATTTAACGCCACGTGATTCAAGTTCTGCCAGAACATGTTTTTGACGTTCAACTAATTCACGAGCATCGAGAATCTGTTTTACATCTGATGCAGTTAATTCTTTCTTTAGCGCGACTTTTACCTCTGCCTTCTTTGGCGCTTTTACAGCTTTTGAGGTACTTGAGGATTTGGACTGTTTTACTGGCGCTTTTTTGGCTGAGCTCTTAACAGATTTCTTACTTGAATTCTTGCTCGTATTTTTAGCAGCAGGTTTTGCTTTCTTTACTGCCTTATTTTTTGGCGCGCGAGTAACCACTAAACATCCTTTGATTTTGTTTTTCGCCCTTGCCTAGGGGTGTGGCAAGCGAGCGATTGCGATTGCGTAATTGTATCGGGCGTTCACAGGTTTCCTCAAAATGGCACTTCGAAAAGCTGAGCTCGAAAAAGGCCTATTCAGAGCTTTTTCTCTCTCACTTTTCTTCGCGCCTTCACGGATGCTTGTGGGCGCCTTCGGCATGGTCGATGGCGTGGCGCAGAAGTTCGCCCATCGCCTCAGATTCAACTAAGAAGCCATCATGTCCAAAGGGAGAGCTGAGCATCTCAAGTTTGGAGCCTGGGGTCAGTTCGGCCAACTCCTGTTGAAGTCTCGGCGGAAAGAGGCGATCGGTATCGATAGATACCACCATCACTGGAACTTTTATTGTTGAAAGGGCTGCGGCAACTCCACCTCGATCTCTACCGATGTCATGGCTATTCATCGCCTCGCCAAGAATTATGTAGGTATTAGCATCAAACCTTGTCGCTAACTTATCTGCCTGGTGATCTAGGTATGACTCAACTGCATACCTGCCAGTGTCATCGCCCTGCAATTCGCGACCAAAGCGCATATCCATTTCGATCTCAGTTCTAAAAGTTAAATGTGCGATGCGACGAGCGATTCCCATCCCTTTTTCTGGGCCGCGCGATTGTTGATAGTAATCCCCATTATTGAAATTCGGATCAGCTTTAATTGCATATACCTGAGTAGAGACCGTTCCAATTTGATCACCGGTTGCAACTGCAGAACTTCCAATTGTGCAAATTCCACCGATACGATCTGGAAATTGAACAGCCCATTCCAACGAGCGCATCCCACCAAGTGATGGACCGCAGGCCAATACATATTTCTTAATTCCAATTCCATTTGTAAAAGCTACTTCGGCAGCAACCATGTCTCTTATAGTCAATGAAGGAAATCTGGATCCGTAGAATTTTCCATCAGGCGCGATTGAGGCAGGACCTGTCGAGCCTTGGCATCCACCAATCACATTCGGGCAAACGACGAAATATTTATCTGTATCTAGAGGTTTTCCTGGGCCAACCATATTTGGCCACCAACCCTCGACATCAGACCAACCTGTCCAGGCATGATTTACCAAAATTGCATTATCGGCAGTTGTGTTTAACTTCCCATAACTTTGATAAGCAATTGTGACGTTAGGCAGAATTTCGCCCGATTCAAGTTCTAAATCGCCTATTTTTATAAATTCACGCGCACCAGGATTATCGCCCTCTAACCAGGCTCCTGTTACATGTGGGATAGGCACGCGAAAGTTTATTACAGATAAAGAAGATAAAGAACTAGAGTCGACCTGCTTGTTGCACTCTATGCAAGAAATCCTTGGTCTCTGCCTCTTTAGGAGAAATTAAAATCGAAGAATCTCCTCTTTCTAAGATTCTTCCTCGATACAAGAAACAGATTTGATCTGCGACTTGTTTTGCAAAGCCCATCTCATGGGTTGCCATAACAATAGCGACGCCCTCTTCTTTGAGCTCTCGTACAGTCTCTAAAACTTCATTTACCAATACTGGGTCAAGCGCCGAAGTAATCTCGTCCAGTAATAGCAATTTAGGTTTAACAGCCATCGCTCTGATAATTGCTACTCGCTGTTGTTGGCCGCCAGACAATCGATCTGGATATTGAGTGATTTTTTCAAGCAATCCAAAGCGCCTAAGAAGTTTCTCCGCTTCTTCCGTAGCGCGTCCTTTATCTACACCATGCACAAGAACTGGCGCCATAATTATGTTCTCTAAAACAGTCTTATGCGGAAATAGATTGAACGCTTGAAAAACCATTCCTAGTTTGCGTCTTACCAAGTCTGGGTTGGTATCAACAGCCGTTATGTCCTCTCCATCAAAGAAGACTTGACCATCATCAATCTGTTCCAAAAGATTAATTGCGCGAAGCAAAGTTGATTTTCCGCTTCCAGATGAACCAATAAATGCAGTCACTGAATGATCTGGAACTTCAAAAGAAATGTCATCTAAGACCAAGAGATCATCAAAGGATTTTCTTAGGTTCATGACCTTTAAAAGACTCATGCCTGGCCCTGCGCATTCTGGGCATTCATGCTCTTACGCAAAGTGCGATCAGTGAATCGAGTAAGAGGAATTGTGATGCATAAGAAGAGCACGGCTGCAGTGATGTACGGGGTGTAATTAAACGTTCGTGAGGTCGCAATTTGTGCGGCTCTAACTGCATCCGTAACGCCAAGAATTGATACCAATCCTGTGTCTTTGATGAGTGCAACTAAGTCATTTAGGAGTGGTGGTGTGACTCTACGTAGCGCTTGAGGCAGGATTACATGGCGCATCGTTTGCCAGTTATCTAAACCCAAGGTTCTAGCTGCGGCTTTCTGAGATGGATGCACGCTTAAAATCCCACTTCTAATCACCTCTGCAACATATGCAGAGTAAGTGATCACCACTGCGATGGTTCCAAGAATCAAAACGTTAGATGTGACGCCACGAATTTGCAACGCTGGAATTCCAAAGCCCACCAAGAGAATCACAAGAATCAAAGGAATCGAACGGAAGATGTCTACATAAGCTGTGGCTAAGAATCTGATTGGTGCTAGCGCCGGAGATCTTGAGGTTCTAATAAGTGCCAGTGATAAAGCAATCGTACCCACCAATATTGAAGCGATTATCGTTAGAAAGATATTTGTGGTGAAACCCAAGATGACCTTAGGAAGTACTTCTACTCCATAAGCCCAATCAAAGAATGTATCTCGAAGTACTTTAAATCCTGGTGCAAAAACCACCACTGACCCAAGTGCACCAATAACTAAGAAACTAGATATCGCAGCAATCCATCGATTCTTACGATTCTTGGAGACCCTGGCAGCTTCTCGCTCGATTTCAATCTGGCTTGGATTCCAATTTTCTCTCCAAGAAATGCGAGAAGAGGCATCCAAATCTGGACGCCTCTTCCGCTTCAACATATGGCTACTTTAAATGAAGATAACTGAAATTCACCTTTTAAGAGAGTACTGGTGCTCCCGCAGTTGCACCAAGCCACTTATCGGTAATCTCCTTCAACTGACCGCTATCTGTGATCGCTTTTACCGCCTTATTTACGCAACCTGTAATAGCGCTATCTTTTTTAAGTAGTAGTCCAAATCCAGCATCTGCCTCATCGCTTCCGGCAATCTGGCCAACGATCAACCCATTTGGCACTTCAACGCCAGATAGGTAGAAACCGGTTGGAAGGTCTACTACCAAACCATCAATCTGCTTGTTCTTAAGCGCTGTTACGCCAGCCGCGTTGTCATTGAAAACTTGAGCTTTTAGTTTCAAGATATTTTCAATTGCATCCAACGAAGTGGTTGCTACTGCAGCGCCAAGTTTGGCATTTGCAAGATCTGCGATGCTCTTAGCATTTGCGATCTTGCTACCTTTGAATGAGACGATTACTTGAGTCGATTTGTAATAAGGATCTGAGAAATCGACGGCCTTCTTGCGCTCCTCAGTAATCGAGAATTGCTGCAAATTGAAGTCGAAGTTCTTCTCACCAGGGGCGATAGCAGAATCAAATGTGGTACGAACCCACTTGACCATATCTCCTTCATAACCAAGTTCCTTTGCAACAGCTAAGGCAACCGCAGCCTCAAAACCATTGCCGCTCTCTGGCTTATCATCAATAACCCATGGATAGTAAGCAGGTTCACCAGTTGCAATGGTTAATACGCCATCAGTAACTGTCTTTAATTTGCCGGGTTCGCAACTACTTGAGCTATCAGTTGTATTAGAGCTGCAAGCGCTCAAAACCAAAGCTGCCAAAATTAATGGAAGTACTTTAAATCGCTTCATTGTGGGCCTTTCGGGGCTTCGAAAATTACTTGCGAAGGTTAGCAACTCTGCGATTGCGCTACTAGTCTTATGCTGATTCTTGTGCCGATTCTTGTGCCGATTCGAACCAACGTCCAAATACATGACCGAATTTTCAGCCAAAAATCGTCTGCGTCACGCGTGGATGTAACTCTTTCCGTAGTTGCGCAAATCCTGATGGTGGCCACCCACTACTAAATACCCGTCGAAGCAATCTAGATAGAGAGTAATCAGGTTGATCCTCTATAGCCCTATCTAAAGCGCGGTGAGCTAAAGCTCCTTCCCCGTTTTCATATGCAATCGCAGCGAAGAGCGATGCAACTGGTGCAACGAACTTTGGAGGGGCCATTCGTAGCAAGTCCCGCCACATCATCCAATACGAATTTAAAGTCTCATCTGTGTGGCAACCCAGTGCAAAATCTCTGACTTGAATATCGCTTAACCTGCCAAGGACTCTTGCTATTAAATCGAAATCTTCGCATCTGCCGTTCTGTATATAGAAATCAGCAAGTAGCAGAACTGACTCTGCACCATCTCGCTGTTTGGCATTTAATTCTGGGTCCTCTGTATCTATTCGAAAACCTAATACTTGTGCATTCCAATTGATATCTCGAGAGATTTGATTGGCGGATATCGAATGAGTCAGCCCTTCAGAATCCGAATATGGCAAAACCTTCCCATTTGCAACTTGTTCGGCTGCGATGCGACTGCTTTCAAAATCTTCTATTGGATTTCCATCCTTCGGGCAGCAACTTTCATCTACACAAAGAAGTGATCGCCAACGATTATTCTGAACCAACATCAATTCGCGAATTGGAATCTCAAGTTTTGCGACTGCCTCCGCAGCGTTTTGGAGAACCTCTTCGCCGGTTGCGATTCCATCTGGAACATATGCAACAAGTAAGGCTCCCTCGGCTTGGTCTCGTCTTAGATGTGAGGCTAGTAATTGAAAGGCACCTTCAGGTGGGTTGATTGGAAAGTCAATACGCATCGCCATTTCTAGGGCGTCGCCTTTGATTGAAATTAGAACTAAAGAGTTAGTTGGGTGGTAGCCAATTAAGAATGGCACTGCAGCGAGTAAATCATGTGGTGTTTTAACAGTTGTCATAGTCACCCATGTTTATTACTTATGGCGACAGTTGTTTCTACTTACCCACAAACCTAGTACCAGCACCTACAACTTTCACATCTACCGCTGTTGTTTGACGAATTGCTCCATCTAACATCTGTGTTACTCCGGCAATGGTGTACGAACCAGTCCAAATGGTTTCAACTTTGACTAGATAAGTCCCTGGCACGGAATATGAATGAGTGATATCAGTTGATGGGTATGGTTTTCCGGGCTTATCTGTAAGCAATATCGAACCATCTCCAAAACTCCAAAGAGATTTTGGGTGTGCATCAATTCTCACTGGCACCCCGAGAATCTTGTAGGTCTTATTAAAGAATGTTGGTAGATCTGTAAAGAA
>CAYFJY010000034.1:6440-9055 GCA_964343665.1 uncultured Actinomycetes bacterium
CGTTTTCCTTCAATAACGATTTTGCCGTCTTGTACATGTACCTCTACACATGTACTTTCCACGCATTCCCCGTATGAAGGAGTTGCCATTAAGGATGTGGCAAGCGGGAAGAAGATCATTAAAATAATTTTTCGCATGGGAAGAAGTTAGAGAATCGCTGCATTACACATCTTTATTAATCCACAGGTAGATTCACCTTATGGCACATCGAGATGGCGATGGTTGGATTGAATGTCGCTGCGGTGGCAGGCACTGGGGTTTAAATGGTGCGGCTGGACTTCTTTTAATTCGCGATCAAAAGATCATGATGCAACATCGTGCTCCATGGGTTCATAATGGAGATACTTGGGGTTTACCCGGAGGCGCCCGCGACTCTCACGAGAGCATCGAAGAGGCAGCTATTCGCGAAACCGTTGAAGAAACCGGCATTAATCCATCACATGTAAAGGTAATCTCAGTATTTAGTGATGACCACTTTGATTGGCGATATGACACGGTAATCGCGGTCGCAGATAATTCACTTGAAACGGCGACTTGGAACACTGAAACTCACGACATCGGATGGTTTGAAATTTCAGAAATCGAAAAATTAACTCTCCATCCGAGCTTCGCGAAGACTTGGTTTTATCTGAAATTAGAAGTTTTAAAAATTATAAACACTTTTTAAATCAATTTATTTTAACTGCTAAACGTTTCAGCGACTCCTTAACAACCTGGGGGTCGCTGGTACGCCATAGCGGCGGGATTGAATTTAGAAGGACGTTTCCATAGCGTTTATTAACAATTCTAGAGTCCAGAATTGCAACAACTCCCCGATCTTCAGTGCTTCTAATTAATCTTCCGGTGCCTTGTGCAAGTAAAAGCGCCGCACGAGGTAGAGATACGGACATGAAACCACTTCCACCTGCTGCATCAACTTCTGCACTTCTAGCAGACATCACTGGATCATCAGGTCTTGGAAATGGAATTCGATCGATTGCAACTAATGTGCATGATGCACCAGGTACATCCACGCCTTGCCATAAAGTCATAGTTCCTAGAAGAACGCTGGTCTCGTCCTCCGCAAACTTCTCTACCAAAGGTGCGACCGCATCTCCACGTTTCTGCGTAATGATTCGAATCGGCAATTCTGCTAAAACTTTGCGCAGATGAGTATCGGCGGCCTCTACCCCACGCCACGAGCTAAAGAGCGCAAGCGTTCTGCCACCTGCAGCATCAATCAATTCGCCTAAGTGCTCTAAAACTTCTGGCGCAACACCATCTCGGCCAGGTTCTGGAAGATGCTTAGGTAAATAAAGAACACCTTGCTGTGCAAAATCAAATGGCGACCCGACATCCAACATCTGAACATTTGCCGGGTCGATCAGTTCATCTTCTGGTTCTTCCTCTGCTTCATTTCCAGTGATGAATCCAATCTGTTTTGCCATAGCATCAAAGCCACCGCCTACGGTCAAAGTAGCGCTAGTTGCAATTACGGGTGTCTGTCGCAACATATTTTCACGAAGCACATTTGATACTGAAAGTGGCGCTAAATAAAGGGTCTTAAATGTGGGTTCGTACCATAGAACTTGGCCGCCTGCGCGAAGTCTCAAAAGTTTCTGCGCAGTCACGCTCACTTCATTTACCGCACCTTTGACACGTGCTCGCTCAGCTAATTCGGTCGTATCGATGATCTCATCATCGGCTTGTAAGAATTTAACAATCGCATCACTTGTCTCCCGAACCCTGCGAACCGCCCCTTCTAACTCGTCAGGTAGCGCATCTAATTTTCGACTTATTTCGGCATCTCCGCGCATCATTTCGCCGTAAGCATCCATTGCATCTGCGAAATCGTCAGAGGCATGGGTAAATGAATCGACCATTTTGTTAGGTAGCGCTTTATATTTCCGCGACATTGCGGCAGCTCTAGCCACTCGCGGGGCCGTCAGTTCCTCTGTAACTGCTTGCGTAGTGCGATCCATGAATTCATGTGCTTCATCTAAGATCACAACTTCACGTTCTGGAAGAATTGGATGTGATTCAACCACTTCAAGTGCAAGTAATGTGTGATTTGTTACGACAATATCAGCCGAAAGCGCCTTTGCTTTTGCATTTGCAGCAAAACATTGTGCACCGAAATTACAGATATCTGCACCAACGCACTCTCGTCCGCTTACCGAACTTGCAGCCCAGACTCTTCGATCTACCTCTGGTGCTTCATCGCGATCTCCGCTAACTCCTGGCGTCTGCGCCCAAGCACGCAATCTCTGCGCATCCTTACCGAGCGAAGAAATTTCAAGGACTAATTCGGTATCTGGATCCGGCTCTTCGGAATTCAACTTTTGTAAGCAGATGTAATTGCCAACGCCTTTGTAGATTCCATATTTGATTTCTCGTGAGAGTTCCTTCTCAAGGGCCGGCACTATCTTTGGAAGATCTCGATCAACAAGTTGTCTTTGCAATGCCAAAGTCGCAGTCGCAATCAATGTTCGCTTACCGCTTACGATGGCGGGGACTAAATATGCAAGTGACTTGCCCGTGCCGGTACCAGCTTGAACCATTAAATGATGGCTATCGATCAATGCATTCGCTACAGCTTCGGCCATTTCGACCTGGCCCGTGCGAGTCTTGCCATC
>CAYFJY010000035.1:0-9023 GCA_964343665.1 uncultured Actinomycetes bacterium
CGCCATTGGCGCGCTGCAACTGTATTGGTTACCAAAATCAAAGTTGTCGCTTTTGCATGTGACATCGCAGCCGCCCCAACGATTGTCTTTCCTGCACCACACGGAAGAACGACTACGCCACTGCCACCATGCCAGAATCCTTCAGCAGCATGCTCTTGATATTGGCGAATCTTCCAACCTTCTTCTTTTAAATCAATTGAATGTGCTTGGCCATCTACATATCCTGCAAAATCTTCTGCCGGCCAACCTAATCGAAGAAGATGTTGTTTGATTGCACCACGTTGAGATGGATGGACTGCGATGGTCTCTTTATCAATTCTTGCACCAAGTAATGGTGCGATCTTTTTTGCGCGAATTACCTCTTCTAAAACTGCGCTATCGGTAGTGACTAATACAAGACCATGAATTGGATTTGATTCGAGCCTTAGTCTGCCGTAGCGAGACATCGTCTCTGCAACATCGAGCAAAAGTGAATGTGGAACTGCATATCTTGAATATTTAATTAAAGTATCAATTACATTTTCGGCATCGTGCCCAGCTGCTCTGGCATTCCATAAACCAAGATTTGTTAATCGATAAGTATGAATATGCTCAGGCGATCGCTCAAGTTCTGCAAAAGGTGCGATTGCTCGACGACATTCAGTGGAATTTGGATGGTCTACATCAAGTAAGAGAGTCTTATCGCTTTGAACGATTAAAGGTCCATCGCTCATTTCAATAACTCCTTGATAAATGCAGAGAGAAACTTAGAACGTTCCGAAATCGCATTTACGCTTGCCCATTCATTGTTGGCATGAGCACCGCCACCAATCGCACCTAAACCATCTAAAACTCGGGCTCCTGCAGCTGCGGCGAAATTTCCATCACTTGCGCCACCTACCTCGGCAAAGCCAAGAGGCGCCATACCAATATTTTTCGCTACTCGCTCAGCGATTTCATAGAGCTCTTTTGTCGCAGTTGGTTCAAGAACTGGACGATTCAGCCCACCACTCACCTCAATTTTTGCACCAGGAGTTTCAGCGCTTAGAGATCTGATTGCTTGATCTACTCTCTCCAAATCTTTCTGGCTAAATGAGCGCGCATCAATTTCTAAAGTTGCTTCTGCAGGTACGGTGTTAGAAGTTATTCCGCTTTTTAAAAGTGTAGGCACCACTGTAGTTCCGTGCTCTTTTGATTCAAGGTTTTTCAATTTCAAAATCTGTGCTGCAATCTCAACTGTTGCGTTTATGCCTTTCTCTGGTTCTAGTCCAGCGTGTGAAGCTAAACCAACAGCTTTCAGTACATACATCGCCGTGCCCTTACGGCCTGTTTTTACTTTTCCGTCTAGGGAGGCTTCCAGTACCAAAACAGCATCTGCGCTCTTTGAAACTTCCATAATCAAATTACGAGAAGAGTGGCTACCAATTTCTTCATCTGTAGTGGCAATTAGCGCAACATTACTCAAAATATTATTTATATCATCTAAATTAATTAAATCTTTTAATGCATATAGAGCTTGTATAAAGCCGACTTTCATATCGAATGTACCTGGACCTCGAAGAACATCACCATCAATTTGCCAGATTGGATTAAATGAGCCTATCGGCCAAACTGTATCAAGATGAGTTAGCAGAACAATCTTTGGTTTCTTAGCACCCCACCAAAATATTGGTCGGCCATTTACCTCTTGAATATCTGCAGCTATGCCAAGTTCTTTGGTCGTAATTTCATTTGCAACTTGGATGACTTTCTTGCAAGCGTTTAAATCTTCCGACGGTGATTCGCATCTGACCAATGCCTCAAGCGCCTGCAACATAGGGTCAATTCTGCCATTTTCAATGGTCATAGCGGAGCGACCCCAGTAATTCGAATGATTTTAAAGGTTTGTAGCTCACCTGTGCTGTGATCGCGTGCAAGGAGGATGCCATTTGAAATTTGCTGCGCGTCGATGATCCGATGTGATACTCCACCATTGTTATCGGCATATCCGATGGATAGCGTGCGATTTAGATTCTTATTTAAAATATCTAAAGTTTCATTTGCAGTAGTTCTTGGAATCATTCCATTACTTCTCAATTGTGATTGCTTCGCAGTCGATTGCTCGCCGATTTTAATTGCACGAATCGCAGAAGTGACTGCCTCTTTAGTTGGAGGTTCAATTTCACCGACAATTCGGGGTGGCTTAGGTCGATTCTTCACTCGTTTGTTATGTGGGGAAGATAAGAGAATTCCCTGAGCGCTCTCTGCGGCCGGTAAATAACCATTACTTCGTAGAACATTTAAGACTTCATCTATATCAAAATCAGACACTAGAACAGTCGGTGCAATTTGCCTTAGCGCAAGATCGATTCGCTTATCCGCCAAAATCTCAGTGAGTATGGATGGATCTTCGCACCTTAAATAACAATGAATTGAGCCGACTCTAAGTTGACCATGTTTACGTGCTGTATCAGTTATTAAATATTCCAGCGGTTGGGGGAGTGCGGTTTTAGAAATCTTAGTTAAGAACTTAATTATCTCCGCGCTAGATTTACCATGATCCAAACCTCTTCGAATAGAGCTTTCGGTAAATCGATAAACAGTTGCCCCACCGCGACTTTCAATATCTCCAATTTGGCTCATCTCTACAGCTAGTTCATGTTGCAATGGACCAGGGGCGATAGCAGTTTGGTCGCTCTGTATTGTTATGTAATCAATTGGTGTTGGAAGCGCTGCGTTGACACCTAACTCTTCATCGCCTTCAAGTAATTCAGCTGCAAATGTTGAGAGCGCTCCAAGTCCCGTAATTCCAAGCCATTCACACTCTTCTAGAGTCCATTTAACCAAGTCATCGCGCAAGTTGGCACCACGGCGCAGTGGTGCAAGCCATTTCATGCGCTCAGTGAATGATGCAAGATTCGGTGATAATTCGATATTACTTCGTAACTCTTCTAAAACTCTTGAGCGGATATTAGCTGCGCTAACTCGATCTAATTCTGGGCCGAGCGCTGCAAATTTCTGATCACTTCTTCCAACTAAACCTGAAACTCGTGAAGTTATAAGCCAGAGTGATACCAAATTTCTCCATTTATTCTCGAAATCTTGTGTTAACCAGATATCAAAGGAATTGGTTGGTGCAATTGATTCATCACTGTCTATCGCCAAAAGTCCAGCGAGATAACAGAGCTCTGCCACAAATGCTGCGCAACCTTCGCTAACACCTAGATGCTGCGCAATTTCTTTGAGATCGCGAACTCCAAGACCACCGGAGCGCAATGCAGTCGGCGAAACCTCACCCCAGAAATTAAGTAACTCTTCACACCAACGTAGAAAGTTAGAGATATTTGCAATTGCTGCTCGATCAATTTCGCTCTGGTTGTATTTCTTTCCTTCTAAATCAGGTGCTTTGGATTGGAGTTCTTTATGAACTTTCCCACCGCGCAAGTAAATGCCAACCTCTGCTGGCATGTTCACGTGTCTTTGATCTAATGGAACTACAAAATGATTTTCCAGTAGCCAAGCAATTCCGGGTCCTGGGTTCTTTATATCTCCGACGCTTCCTCGAGGTGGACCCCATGTAAGCGCGCTCATTACTTTCTTTGCACTCTCAGGAGCTCTATCTAATTTAGTTAAATCTAATTTTGCTAAAGATCTTGGTCCAAGTCCTGCAGGTTCTGCGCCAAGCGCCTCTCGCAGAGTATTTGGTACTAGCCCTTCATACACCAAGCAGAGCTCTTCGAATTTTTTGTAAACAAATCTCGCAGAACTATCAGTGATTTTCTCTAGTTCTTTTAATTTTATTGGCTCTTCTAGAACCATAAGCGCTTCGAGCACCTGCAACTCAAATGCATTTAACGAATCAATGACCCTGGCAATGCTTGGTCCGCTATTCGCGCGCACTGCTAGCGCTGCATAATCTGGTGGAGTTGGAGAAATTAAATCTGGCCGTAAAGTAAATAGCCGCTCTAAAGCTTCATCATCAAGTGCGCGAAGAAAATCGGCGAAGGTACGATACATAACCTGCCTATTTTAGTCGCTTCTTTTATCCCTCCGCGACCTCGGGGCTAACCAGGCTCCAAGCGCAACAATTCGACTGATTGCTGGCCCGAGCCATCTATTTAACTTTCTAAATCTTCGAAAATCATGCATCTGCCAATTCTCAGCGAGAGCTTTAATTCTTAATCTTGCATCTGGATTGATTGCATGAGGAATTCCGACGGTAATTAGCAAGGGAAGATCGCTAAAACTATCTGAATAAGCATGACATTCACTTAGATCATAACCTCTTGCGTTCGCTAGTTCTTTAATCGCAGTCGCTTTCTCTGCACCATGAAGAATCTTGCCAATCAATTTTCCGGTGTATTTTCCATTTTCTATTTCAGCTTTTGATCCGATCGCACCAGTAAAACCAAGACGATCCGCGATTAATTTCGCCATATCCTCTGGCGCAGCTGTAACTAGCCAAACCTCTTGGCCGTCTTTCAAATGTTGTTTAGCGATTTGGATTGTGCCTTGGATCAAAGCTGGTGAAACGAATTCATCATAAACAGATTCACCTATTGTGTAGATCTCTTTCACGTCATGCCCGCCGATAAAATCTTGTGCTGCTTTTTGAAACCTTTCAATCACTTCTGGTTTCTCAGTACCAGTCAATCTAAATCTCACATTGGCAACAACAAAACGTGAAATATCGCCTTTAGTGAAGAAGCCTCTTTGATACATTGCGCGACCAAGGAAGTAGAGCGTAGAACCGCGCACCATCGTGTTATCTAGGTCAAAGAATGCAGCGCTTTTGACGGCCATGCCTTAACCCTAACGGCAATATGATTTGCTTATGCCAAACGTCGTGAGCGTACATGTGGTCAGACATGGCGAGGTTGAGAACCCGCAGAAGATTCTTTATGGTCGTCAAAAGGGTTGGTATCTCTCAAAGCGCGGCGAAGAGATGGCGCAAGTTTTAGGTGAATGGGCAAAACCGTTAAACATCGGTGCCGTTCATGCATCACCATTAGAGCGAGCACAACAAACCGCGAAACCTATGGCAGATGCTCATGGTTTGCAGATAAAGACCGATGAAAGACTTATCGAAGCTGCAAATGTATTTGAAGGTAAACCATTTGGGGTCGGCGATGGGGTTTTAAGAAAACCAACAGCCTGGCCAAAACTATGGAATCCATGGAAACCATCTTGGGGAGAGCCATATGTTGAGCAAGTAAACCGTATGTTGGCAGCGGTGTTTGATGCAAAAGCTTCAGCACAAGGAAGAGATGCCATTGTAGTTTCGCATCAATTACCAATTTGGATTTTACGAAGCGCAATTGAAGGTAGGCGTTTCTTGCATGACCCAAGAAAAAGAATATGCACCTTAGCCTCAGTGACTTCAATTCATTTCGATGACGAGGGCATGATCACCGATCTAAGTTATACCGAACCAGCGAAACATTTACTGCCTTGAAAAAGCCACTCTCTTACCTGCTTTCGATCCTTCTTCTAACAATTCCACTAACCGCTTGCGGAAATAGCAAGCAAGTTGCAACTAAAAGTTATGTTGCTGGAAATGGAACGGTCACATTCATACAACCAGAGGACCGGAAATTGGGTCCGGTGCTATCGGGAACCACATTAGATGGAGAGAATTTTGAGGTTCCCAATGGCGGGATTGTGGTGGTTAATGTTTGGGCATCTTGGTGTTCGCCTTGTCGCGCTGAAGCACCGACACTTGCAGCTTTAGCTGAAAAATATCAAGGAGTTGTTTTTGTTGGCGTATTGACTCGCGATTCTGAGGTAGCAGCTCGCGCATTTCAGAAGAGATTTAATCTTCCTTATCCGACCTTGGTTGATGATTCGGTGCTCTTGGGTTTTAGAGATTCTTTAAGCGCGAATGCAATCCCAAGTACTTTGGTAATTGATAAAAAGGGAAGAGTGGCAGCGCGAATTTCAGGGCAAATCACTGTGGCCTCATTAAGTGACTTGATAGAGAAGATTCATGCAGAATGAAGAATGAATTAGTTAATTACCTGCTCTCTGGGAACTTAATCTTAGCTCTACCAATTGCAGCTGTTGCAGGCTTAATTTCTTTTGCATCTCCTTGCGTAATTCCATTAGTTCCTGGATATTTAACTTACGCTGCAGGTTTCTCTAAGAACCGCGGAAAATTGTTCCTTGGCTCTTTACTCTTCGTTAGCGGCTTTACTATTTTATTTGTCGCATATGGCGCGCTATTTGGAAGTTTAGGAAGCGCAATCGCGGCAAATCAAAATGTGATTGCAAGGGTGCTTGGGGTTTTTACAATCATCATGGGTTTGATTTTCATGGGCCGTATCAATCTTCTCCGCTCCTTTAAAGTAAATCGGATAGCTAATAGTGGATTAGTAGGCGCCCCATTACTTGGATTCTTATTTGGACTTGGCTGGACACCTTGTATTGGCCCTGCACTTGCAGCTGTTCAAACTTTGGCACTCGAAAGCGCCAGCGCAGCGCGCGGTTCGATTCTTTCAGTCGCATACTGTCTCGGACTTGGTGCGCCTTTTATTTTGAGTGGTGTTTACTTTGATAGATCAAATTCAACGCGAAAGTTCCTTGCGCAAAATGGCGAGCGAATCGCATTTGTCGGTGGTCTATTACTTATCGCAATCGGAGCAATGCAATTAACCGGAACTTGGAACTCGCTAATGATAGCGCTGCGTTCAACTATCTCTGGATTTGAGCCAGTGTTATGAGCGAAATTGAATTAGGTTTCGTCGGAAGTTTGCGCTATCTCTGGCGCCAATTAACAAGTATGCGCACTGCGTTGATCCTCCTTCTCTTAACTGCACTGGCTGCGATCCCGGGTTCTTTATTTCCACAAAGAACAAACGGACCTATTCCGGTGAGAGATTTCTTCGATAAAAACCCGGATCTTGCTAAGTTCCTGGATAAGTTTTGGATGTTTGATGTTTACGGTTCGCCTTGGTTTAGCGCGATTTATATATTGCTCTTTATTTCGCTCATCGGTTGCGTAATACCAAGAACTATCGAACATGGTAAATCTGCCTTTGCCCCTCCGCCAATTGCGCCAAGTAAATTGGAGAAGATGGAGCATTTTCAAAACATTAGTGGAGATTTCAAAGCTGCTGAGAATTTACTAAAGAGAATGCGATTTAGAGTCAGGCAAGAGGGCGATTGGATAAGTGCAGAGAAGGGTTATTTAAGGGAGTTTGGCAATTTACTCTTTCATCTCTCTTTGATTTTGATTCTTCTGGGAGTCAGCATCGGTTCACTCTTTGGAATGAAAGGTGATTCGATTGTGAATGTTGGGGAGAGATTTACCAATATTCCTACGAATTATGATTCCATCACTTACGGTAAATTGTTTAACGAGAAGAAGCTTTCACCATTTGTCATAAAAATCGATAATTTCGTCGCAAAATACAATCCGGTTACGAATGCACCGGAAGATTACACTTTATTTACCTCTGTAGCAGATAAACCAGGCGCTATACCTTTAAAGAAAATCATTAAAGTTAATTCACCATTGAATTTTGGAAGCACTTCAGTTTATCTGCAAGCAAACGGTTACTCACCACTTGTTACAGTAAGAGATGCAAACAATGAAGTAGTTTTCCAAGGCGCTGTTCCGTTGCTTCCTCAAGATGGAAATCTCTCATCAATCGGCGCCATTAAAGTTCCCGATGCCAAGCCACAGATTGGCTTTGTAGCTTCATTCTTCCCAACATACGAATTAATCAAAGGGCAACCAGCCAGTAGTGCATATCCAGAGGCGCTAGATCCGCGACTTCTTATAGGTGCATACGTTGGTGATCTACAAGTAGACAACGGAATTCCACAATCTGTTTATAAATTGAAGACAGACAAAATGGCGGGCGTCGGCACTACCGCGCTTAAAGTTGGCGAAAGCTATAAATTCAAAGATGGTTCAATAACTTTTGAAGGGTATGTTCCTTGGGTTAATCTAAATATCGTCAGAGATCCAGGAAAGCAGTTCGCCTTAATTGGCGCAATCTTGGCAATACTAGGATTATTAGCCTCGCTATTTACAAGACATCGCCGAATTTGGTTTCGCAAGAAAGGTGCAAATCTTGAGATCGCCGGTCTTGCAAAAAACGCAGCGCCAGGTCTTGAGCAAGAGATTAAGCAGATAGTTAAGGAGTTGTTATGACAAGTAAGAGTTGGGCATATCTATCTAACTACTTTGTCTATTCCAGCATGGTTGTTTATACCCTGGCTTTTTTCTCACACGCATATGAGACTGCTTGGTCACTTCGCAATCCAGATAGCGCAGATAAATTAGAAGGAAATTTACTTACAAAGACTTTAGATTTTAAGAAGACCGAAAAGATTGCACGTATTGCAACATCGATGATGATACTTGGAACCTTACTTCTTTTTGGTGGGGTTGTGGCAAGAGGAATTTCGGCTCATCGAGTTCCTTGGAGCAATATGTATGAATTCTCCATCACAGGCGCTCTAGCTTTTGCAGCCGCATATCTCTTCACTTTACGTAAATACGATTTACGTTGGTTGGGACTGCCAATATCAATTTTTATTTTGTTAGTTCTGGGAACTGCAATCACTATTCTGTATAGACCAAGTGCACCGCTAGTTCCAGCTTTGAAATCAACTTGGTTGGTTATTCACGTATCGGCAGCAATCATTTCAGGTGGTGTCTTCTTTTTAGCCAATGTGATATCTGGTATGTATTTATGGCTTGATTCAATCGAAAGGCGCGGTGGTCGAAATCCTTGGGCAAAGCGTCTGCCAGATTTAGAAACCTTAGATCAACTTGCATATCGTTTAGTGGCTTTTGTATTTCCACTTTGGACCTTTGCAGTTATTGCAGGTGCAATTTGGGCCGAACACGCGTGGGGTAGATATTGGGGCTGGGATCCAAAGGAGACCTGGGCATTTATTACTTGGGTTGCTTACGCTGCATATTTACATGCGCGCGTAACAGTTGGCTGGCGCGGACGAAAAGCTGCATGGCTCTGCTTACTTGCAGGCTCCACATTTATCTTTAATTATGTATATGTAAATATTTGGGGAACCGGAAAGCACACTTACTCAGG
>CAYFJY010000036.1:0-8839 GCA_964343665.1 uncultured Actinomycetes bacterium
CAATTATTTTTCATGTGGCAATGCGGACATAACCAGCGCGTCGCCACAGGATCATACGGGCGATTGCAAAAATCACAGGGCATCTGATTATTGGCTTCCATGAAAGTAATTATAAGAAGTATTCTTATCAAATGAGCAAAGGTGCCGAAAAGCCAAAACGCGTCCATGATGTTGCACCATCAGAGAACTTCGCAAACTTCATGCGCGAGGGCTGGGCTTCTATACCTCTTACCGATTTAGGTGTATCTCCAGTAGCAAGAAATTGTGTTGCTCGTAGGAAAATCCTAAGTGAAGCATTTAAAGGTTTACGAATTGTTCTACCATCTGGTCAAGATAAAGTTCGAAGCAACGATTGCTACTTTCTATATAGACCACACTCGGCTTTTGCTTACTACACGGGTGTGCAAGGGGTAGAGGCAAACCCTGATGCTGTTTTGGTTCTAGAACCCAAGGGCGATGGCCACGAACCAATTCTTTTTATCAAGCCGCGCTCTACTCGTGACACTGATGCTTTCTATCGCGATGCAAAGTTTGGTGAACTTTGGGTTGGGCGTCGTTACACGACAGAGGATGCTAAACAGAGATATCAAATTGAGAGTCGCAACGTGGCTGACTTAGAAGATTTCTTGAAGGATAAGAAACCTGCAGTGACTGTTCGAGGTGAAGATCCAAAAGTAGATGCGTTAATTGATCCGCATGACAAAGATGGGGAACTTGTGATTTTCACATCCGAACAGCGTTTGATAAAAGATGGCTATGAAATCGATCAATTACAACAGGCAGTAGATGCAACCGCACGTGGGTTTGATGACATGATCAAGGTGCTACAAAGGGCAACTGGACATGAACGCGGCGAGAGAGTTGTTGAAGGCGCTTTCTATGCACGAGCTCGAGCAGAGGGTAATGACCTTGGCTACAACACAATTGCAGCTGCAGGCGCACATGCCTGTGTTCTGCACTGGGTTCGTAATGATGGCCGCGTCAAAAATGGTGAATTAATGTTGATTGATGCCGGTATTGAGATGGATTCTTATTACACCGCAGATATCACACGCACTCTGCCAGTTAATGGAAAGTTCACTCACGCGCAGCGAGAGTTATATATGTTGGTTTATGAAGCACAAAAAGCAGGTTTTGCTGCGGCAAAAGCTGGTGCGCGAATTGCGGATATAAATCGCGCCTGCCAAGAGGTTCTAGCAGTAGGTCTAGAGAAACTTGGTGCACTTCCGGTTAGCGCTGCAGAATCACTTGAACCTCAGAATGGCTATCACCGACGTTGGACCTTGCATGGAGTAAGCCACATGTTGGGTATGGATGTTCACGACTGTGCACAAGCAAAACAAGATGTTTACATGGGGCCGTTGGCAGCAGGAATGGTTATAACAATCGAACCAGGTTTATATATTCAGCCAGATGATGAAAAATTCCCGCCAGAATTTCGTGGCATCGGAATACGAATTGAAGATGATGTAGTTATCACTGAAGATGGCTGCATTAATTTGAGCGAGAATATCCCACGACATCCGGATGAGATCGAAGCTTGGATGGCTAAATTAACTAAGTAGTTTTAACTTCGCCAAGAACTATTTAGTGGGCGACCTTCTGCATAACCAGATGCAGATTGGATTCCAACTACTGCGCGTTCTGCGAACTCATTTAGATTCTTCGCACCTGCATATGTGCAGGAACTTCGAAGACCCGAGATTATTTCATCGATTAGATCTTCAACACCTGGGCGAATCGGATCTAAATACATCTTTGAAGATGAGATTCCCTCTTCGAATAAAGCCTTGCGAGCGCGTTCAAATGCATCCTCTGAAGATGTACGTGCATTAACTGCACGCTTGGACGCCATTCCAAACGATTCTTTATAAATTCGACCATTTAAATCTGACTTTAAATCGCCAGGAGATTCATATGTTCCGGCAAACCAAGAACCAATCATTACTTGCGATGCTCCTGCTGCAAGTGCAAGTGCCACATCGCGTGGATGGCGAACACCGCCATCGGCCCAAACACTCTTTCCTAATTTCTTCGCTTCGGCTGCGCATTCAAATACTGCCGAAAATTGAGGGCGACCAACGCCAGTCTGCATGCGGGTAGTGCACATAGCTCCTGGACCTACGCCTACTTTGATTATGTCTGCTCCAGCTTCTACCAAATCTCGCACACCTTCAGCGGTGACCACATTGCCTGCAACGATCGGAACACCAAGTTTTAAGGCCTTGATTGCTTGCAGTGCTTCGATCATCTTCTTTTGATGACCATGTGCGGTATCTACAACTATTACATCAGCACCTGCTTCAACTAACTTAGATGCTTTCTGCGCGACATCGCCATTGATTCCAACTGCAGTTGCAATCAATAGCTTCCCGTCCTTATCAATTGCTGGCGAATAAAGAGTTGCGCGAAGTGCGCCAGTCTTGGTGATGATTCCGACTAACTCCCCATTACTACCTACCACTGGCGCCAATGTACGGCGATTCTCATTTAGAAAATCAAATGCTTGATGCGGATTTAAAGAATCTGGGATTGTGGTTAACTCTTTACTCATAACTTGTTGAATTTGAGTGAAGCGGTCAACATTATTCAAATCATCTTCAGTGACGATACCCACTGGTTTGTTCTGTTCGACCACCACGATGGCGCCATGTGCGCGCTTATGAAGTAGTGAGGCTGCATCGGCTACAGTTTGAGTCGGCGCTAATGTAATTGGTGTATCAAAGATAGTGTGGCGATTTTTAACCCAATTAATTACATCTTTAACTACGACAAATGGAATATCCTGCGGAATTACTACCAATCCACCGCGACGTGCAACTGTCTCCGCCATACGACGACCTGCAATTGCAGTCATATTGGCAACAACTAATGGAATTGTGGTGCCAGTTCCGTCGATACTACTTAGATCTACCTCTAATCGACTTGAAAGTTCCGACTTGCTTGGAACCATGAAAACATCGTCGTAAGTAAGGTCAAAGGTGGGTTCGTTTATAAATCGCACGTAGCGGAACTTTACCCCTCTTTTACTGGTTGATTTCTCGTTTCGTCGCGATGTTTACGCAAGTAAATCATGAATGGAGTACCGCCAGTACCCACCGCAGATGGATTGCCAGGCGTCTTTTGGGCCTGCGCGTGAATATATTGACCTGCATATTCAAGATGAAGAGCTCTGAAATCTGCAAGCAACTGAACGCATTCGTTAAATACTTTCACCGTCGCATCATCACCTGATTCTGTTAGGAAATTGCGAATACTTGGGCCGTTCTCGACTGCCTCAATAAATTCAACATGTTTTGGTGGCATGTATTGGCGCATCTCCATCAAGTAATCACGAAGCTCATCGCGCTCATGTTCAATTCCAAGCGCACCATCAAGGGCAGGGACTATTGCGCTCTGTGCGCCAGTCTCGCCACGATATTTCATTCCTTCGCCCTTTAATTCAGGAACGCCTTCGTATACAACTCCATTTGGCAATGATGGATTGTTCTTCCAACCAAAGATGTATGGGCGCACTCGATGGAAGTAAACATATGGATCACATTTCTCTGGCATACGAGCTAACACGTCATACATGGATTTGATCGCATCTCTCATATTTGTCATCGCGCGATTCAAAGCAGCTAAATCGTTTGCGACGACCGCATGTTGTGCCTCTTCAATTGCTTTTAACGCTTTGCCGGCTTTCTTTTCGATATCTATATGAATGATGATGAACCATTCTTCATCTTGGCCCGCCAAAAAACATTGAAGTAACGCTACGTTTCCACATTCAACTGGACCATTTGGATCTATGCGATACCAATTATCAATCGAATATGAGGTGTAACTTAAAATCGGCGGACGCCCAACAAGTTTTCCTACTTCATACCAAGGTTTTGCAAGCACTGCCGGAATCGAATGCGCCGCCTCATTGCTAGACCATTGATATGCCATTCCGATATAGCTAATTGCAAGGAAAGCTCGTCTGATTTCACCATCGCTTTTAAGTGCTGAGACTTTAAATTCCGGCAGCTTCTTTACTCTCTCCCGAAAATCTTCGCACATTAAATACTTTGGAAGGTTTGTGGCCATCTCATCCCATGTTGCGTTCTCAGGCCCTAAATGTCTAACTGGATCAGAGCTCTGCATGTAGCCAAATTCTTCTGATAAACCAAAATCTGAAAGTTTTACTGGTTTTCCGCTCATCCCGAGAAGGTAACGATTGGAGCCTTAGAAATCAAGGATTATTTCGCAAAACTTCCCAACTTAAAAGCAGCAAATCCCACCACTAAAGAGGCAACTAAATTAATTAGAACCATCTTATAAGCCTTGTTCTCTGCACCAAGGAAAAGGTCAACTATGAAAGTAGACCAGGTTGTAAGCGCCCCGCAAAAACCGATTACAAAATAATTCATTTGATGGGCGAATAAACCAATTATGAAAGATCCAAATATGTTGGCGATAAATATCCCAACTGGAAATTTAAATTTTGGACGAAATTTATTGTCAATCCAAAACCTAATTGGTGCACCAAGCGCTGCGCCTATTGAAAAAAGTAATATATTCATTGTTTACGCTCGAACTTCTGGCGCGCAAATGGGATGACAAAAGCGATAATCAATAGGCTAAGGAATAGATTCTCTAAAATATATGCAAGGCCATTCTCTGTGCTAAGTAACATCACAGAAGAGAAAGTAGTTAAGCCTCCGCAGAACCCTGGCAATAAGAAGTGGCGAAGATTCTGATTCTTGTTCTGTAAGAGATAAACAATTGAAAATCCAGCGACTGCTACACCTATTTGGTTGGCAATCAATACCCCAGTTGTATCAGATCCAAATAGCTCATTTAAAAGATAACGAAAGAGCGAACCAATGACACCGCCAATCGCCACCCAAACCATGGATGAAATTATGGCAGTGCGGTGCGCAGAACCTTCCCAAGCACGCTAGTAACCACGCTGATAATCACTGATGCGAAGATTGCGGACCAGAAATTATCGATTGTTAACTTATCGCTCCAGCGAGCTGTTAATTGCAACATCGCAGCATTAATTACCACTAGAAATAGACCAAAAGATAGGAAAGTGATCGGCAAAGTTAACAATCGAATAACTGAACCAAGAAGCGCATTAATCAAACCAAAGAGTAGGGCCACCCAGAGGTATGTTTTTAAACCACCATCAACTTTTATACCCGAGACAACAGTGGTCGCTACCCAGAAAGAGGCTGCGAGCGCAGCCCAACGAACTAACAATTTCATAGCTAAATTTTAGTTCTGTTTGATGTCTTCGCGCTTGAAGATCTTTGACCCGAGCCAACGAACTGGATCATATTTCATATCGACTACTCGCTCTTTGAGAGGAATAAGTGCGTTATCAGTGATCTTGATGTGCTCTGGGCAGACTTCGGTGCAGCACTTGGTGATGTTGCAGAAACCTAGACCGTGTTCATCCTGCGCTAATTCTTTACGATCACGGCGAGTATCAAGCGGATGCATATCGAGCTCTGCCATACGCATCAAATAACGTGGACCCGCAAATGATTTCTTATTCTCTTCATGATCGCGGATTACGTGACAAACATTCTGACACATATAGCACTCTATGCATTTGCGGAATTCTTGTGAGCGCTCAACATCTACCTGTTGCATACGGAAATCACCAGGTTTCATATCTGCAGGCGGTGTAAATGATGGAATCTCGCGAGCTTTCTCATAATTAAATGAAACATCGGTAACCAAATCGCGAATAACTGGAAAAGTGCGGAGCGGAGTAACTGTTATGGTCTCTTCGTCTTTGAAAGTGCTCATGCGAGTCATGCATGCAAGACGTGGCTTTCCGTTGATCTCCATTGAGCAAGATCCGCACTTACCGGCTTTGCAATTCCAACGAACAGCCAAATCTCCCATTTGAGTAGCTTGGATACGGTGAATTACATCGAGTACGACTTCTCCCTCGTTGACTTCCACCTGCACATCTTTAAGTGCGCCATCTTTCTTATCTCCGCGCCATATGCGGAAGTTCATCTTGCGGCTCACTTTGCACCTCCATAGTTAGCTAACTCTGATTCGGTCAGGTACTTCTTTAACTCTTCCACATCAAAGAGCGTTGCCAACTCCTTTGGCATTGATGGTAATGGTTCTTTGACCACATTCATGGAATCACCGCTCCACGTGGTGATTGAATTTACTTGTCGCCAAGTTGGATCCATCTTCGGGAAATCTTCACGTGTATGTCCGCCACGAGATTCTTCACGTTGCAAAGCACTACGTGCAATCGATTCAGATACCAGCAACATATTGTCTAAATCTAAAGCGAGGTGGAATCCGGGATTGAAATTACGACCGCCTTCTGCTTTTACATTCTGCAAACGCTTGCGCAGCTCTGCGATCTTTACTAATGACTCTTCGAGCTCATGTTTGATACGAATGATTCCAACTAAATCATTGGTGGTCTGTTGTAGATCTGCATGAATCGAATAAGGATTCTCTCCGGCAGAACGGTTAAATGGAGCATTTAAGTGCTCTGCCGCTCTATTTATAGAACTCTCAGATGGTGGGTTACTGCCATTTGATTTAACGAACGCTGCAGCGCCATCTCCTGCGCGACGACCAAATACCAATAGGTCAGTTAAAGAATTTCCACCTAAACGATTTGAACCATGCATACCTGCAGCTACCTCACCTGCTGCAAATAAACCAGGAACTCCGATTGCTGCACCAGTGTCTGGGTCAACATCGATGCCACCCATTACGTAGTGACAGGTTGGACCAACTTCCATCGGCTCCTTTGTTATATCAACGCCAGCTAATTCATAGAACTGATGCCACATTGAAGGCAAGCGACGTTTGATCTCCTCTGCTGGAAGACGAGTCGAAACGTCAAGATAAACACCGCCATGTGGGGTTCCGCGACCTGCTTTGACTTCACTATTGATTGCGCGAGCAACTTCATCACGTGGAAGTAATTCCGGTGGACGGCGATTGTTATTTTGATCGGTATACCAACGATCAGCCTCAGCCTCATTATCTGCATACTGTTTCTTGAAAACTTCTGGAATGTAATTAAACATAAAGCGTTCGCCATTTGAATTGCGAAGTACGCCGCCGTCACCACGTACTGATTCGGTTACCAGAATTCCACGAACTGATGGAGGCCAGACCATTCCTGTTGGATGAAACTGCACGAACTCCATATCCTTCAAACGACCACCAGCTTTTAAAGCAAGCGCATGGCCGTCGCCAGTGCCTTCCCAAGAATTGGAAGTTACTTTAAATGATTTACCAATACCGCCAGTTGCAAGAACAATTGCATTTGCTTCAAATAAAACCTCTTCGCCAGTTTCGCGCCAATAACCATAAGCGCCTGAAACTTTGCCATTATCTTTCAAAATCTCTGTGATGGTTAATTCTTGGAAGACTTTGATTCGATGTTCGTAATCTCCGAACTCTTTCTTATCTTCTTGTTGCAGAGCAACAATTCGCTGTTGCATTGTGCGAATCAATTCAAGCCCGGTGCGATCACCAACGTGAGCTAAACGCGGAAATTCATGTCCACCGAAATTGCGCTGTGAGATCTTTCCCTCTTTAGTGCGATCAAAGAGCGCGCCCCAATATTCCAATTCCCAGATGCGATCTGGCGCCTCTTTTGCATGAAGCTCTGCCATGCGCCAATGGTTTAAGAACTTACCGCCGCGCATTGTGTCGCGGAAGTGAACCTGCCAATTATCGTTTGAATTCACATTTCCCATTGCTGCAGCAGCGCCACCTTCTGCCATAACAGTGTGAGCCTTGCCGAATAGGGACTTACAGATAATTGCAACAGATAAGCCTGCCTCGCGTGCTGAAACTGCCGCACGAAGACCTGCGCCACCGGCGCCGATAATTACAACGTCATACTTATATTTCTGAAGTGTCATCTCTTAACCACCTGCTAGAAGAAGTAGAAATTGGTAATCGTGCCGGCGGCAACGAGGCGGACATATAAATCTGTAAGGGCAACACCAAATAATGAGACCCAAGCAAAATTCTGATGTTTCTCATTTAACTTAGAAACCCAAGTCCAAAGCTTGTAACGAACTGGATGCTTTGAAAAGTTACGTAAGCGACCACCTACAGCGTGGCGGCATGAGTGGCAAGATAATGAATAACCCCAAAGTAGCGCTGCATTTATTAGCAGAACAATGGTGCCAACAGACATATGGCCCCACTCTTTATGTACATCACGGAATGCAAGAATCGCGTCCAAAGTAAGAATTACATTGAAGACCATGCCTGCTAAGAAGAACCAACGATGCCCATTTTGAACAATCAAAGGAGCTTTGGTTTCTCCGCTATATGACTTATGTGGCTCTGCAACTGCACATGCAGGTGGTGATTGCCAGAACGATCTGTAATAAGCCTTGCGGTAGTAGTAGCAAGTCATGCGGAAACCAAGTGGGAAGATCAAAATAAATAGAGCTGGAGATATTGCCAAACCAAATAAAACAATATGTCCAAATGGCTGTCCAAATAGCGATGATCCAGCAACACAATCAGTTGATAAACATGGTGAATAGAATGGTGAAATTAGTGGTTCTGCAAAATAATATTTTGCTTCAAATGCACGAAATGTTGCATAGATGATGAATGCAACTAAAACAGCAACCGTAATTGTTGGCTGTAGCCACCAACGATCAGTTCGAAGTGTTCTCGCATCAATCTTGGCGCGACCTGGAGAGAAAACTCCTGCCATTTTTATAGCCTCCGCGTGAGATAAGTACAGGGCTAAGTTTGCTCTTAGGGCGAAATTACTTCTATTCCGGAAAAGGCAAAAGCGCGTGTAATTAGTCACGCTCTTTTGCCTTTTTATCCGCGGAGG
>CAYFJY010000037.1:0-8828 GCA_964343665.1 uncultured Actinomycetes bacterium
CAAAATATCCCGGAACTGTGGTGGCAATTACCCACGATCGTTACTTCTTGGACAACGTAGCGGAATGGATCCTTGAATTAGATCGTGGTCGCGCATATCCATACGAAGGCAATTACTCGACTTATCTTGAGACCAAAGCAACGCGTTTGAAAATCGAGGGCCAAAAAGATGCTAAACGTGCGAAACGCTTGTCTGAAGAACTTGAATGGGTTCGCCAAAATGCGAAAGGTCGCCAAGCTAAATCAAAGGCTCGACTCGCACGTTATGAAGAGATGGCAGCCGAAGCAGACAAGATGCGTAAATTGGATTTTGAAGAGATTCAAATTCCACCAGGACCTCGCCTTGGCAATGTAGTTGTCGAAGTCGACCACTTATCAAAGGGATTTGGTGAGCGCTTATTGATCGATGATCTCTCATTCTCGCTGCCGCGAAATGGAATCGTTGGTGTAATCGGGCCTAACGGTGCTGGTAAAACCACTTTATTTAAGATGTTGATGGGATTAGAGCAACCTGATTCAGGAACTGTGAAAGTTGGCGAAACCGTTCGTATTTCTTACGTTGATCAGGCACGTGGCGGAATTGATCCAAAGAAATCACTTTGGGAAGTGGTATCTGATGGATTGGATTTCATAAAAGTGGGTCAAGTAGAAATGCCATCTCGCGCTTATGTATCTGCATTTGGATTCAAAGGTCCAGATCAACAGAAACCGGCCGGAGTTTTATCAGGCGGAGAGCGAAATCGTTTGAATTTAGCTCTTACTTTAAAAATGGGTGGAAATCTATTGCTATTAGATGAGCCGACAAACGATTTAGATGTTGAAACACTTGGCTCACTTGAGAATGCATTACTAGATTTCCCTGGATGTGCAGTCGTAATCTCTCACGATCGTTGGTTCCTTGACCGCGTTGCTACACACATACTTGCATACGAAGGCGATTCTAAGTGGTTCTGGTTTGAAGGAAACTTCGAAAGTTATGAGAAGAATAAGATCGATCGACTTGGTGCAGAGGCCGCTCGTCCTCACCGCGCCACTTATAGAAAGCTGACTCGTTAATGCGCCATAAATGTCAGTTGCAGATTCGTTGGGCAGATCTTGATGCATTTAGACATATCAATAACGCTGCCTATTTAGTCTACATGCAAGAAGCAAGATCAGACTTTACTTGGTTCTCTAGAAAGGCAAAAGGCGAGAAACCTCTATTAGATAATATGGTAGTTGCAAGAGCAGAGGTGGATTTTATTTCTCCGATTCATAACACTGAAATTCCCTTAGATGTTGAGATTTATATTGAAAAAATCGGCAACTCTTCCTTTGTAATGCTCTATGAGATGTCGCAGGGGGGTACGCTCCGTGCTCGTGGCAAAACTGTCCAAGTCGGCGTGGATATGGAGAGTGAAAAATCACGCCCACTTCTCGATTACGAACGAGAATTTTTAGAGCGTTATCTAGAAACTAGTTTGGAAGGTAGATGATGCACACCAATTTGCCGGCACGAAGTCAGAGATCATGGTGGCGCGATGCGGTCACTTATCAGATTTATATTCGCTCATATGCAGATTCAAATGGCGATGGTATCGGCGATATAAATGGCATTCGCTCAAGACTTTCATATATTAAAGATCTAGGCGTTGACTGCATATGGATAAATCCTTGGTTCCAATCGCCACAAAAAGATCATGGTTATGACGTTGCTGATTACATGGCGATTAATAAGGATTATGGAACTCTTGATGATGCAAAGGCATTGATTAAAGAGGCACACGCCTTAGGACTTCGCATCATCCTTGATTTAGTTCCAAATCATTCATCCGATCAACACGTTTGGTTCCAAGAGGCTCTCAACTCTGAACCAGGGTCCAAAGCAAGAGACCGTTATATTTTCCGCGACGGAAAAGGACCTAACGGAGATTTGCCGCCAAATAATTGGGAGGCAGTTTTCGGTGGACCAGCTTGGGAACGTGTAATTGAAAAAGATGGAAAACCTGGTCAGTGGTATTTGCATCTATTTGCAGTCGAGCAACCAGATTTCAATTGGGAGAACAAAGAAGTTTGGGATCACTTCCGCCAGATATTTAAATTTTGGTTGGATCTTGAATTTGATGGCTTCCGTATAGATGTTGCTCACGGTATGTGGAAAGAAAAAGGACTACCAGATGTCGATGAGGCAGAACTTGAACTTCTAGATCGCCATTATCGTCCTTACTGGGATCAAGAAGAGGTCCACGAAATTCATCGCGATTGGCGAAAGATAACCAACTCTTATAAACATGATCCAATGTTGGTTTCAGAGGCTTGGGCTCCAAATGATCAGAGAATTGCGATGTATGTTCGCCCCGACGAGCTTCATCAATCATTTAATTTCTCATTTTTAACTGCACTCTGGGATGCGAAATCACTTAAAGAAATTATCGAAAAATCCATGGCCGAAGTAGTCAAAGTAGGGGCGCCACCATCATGGGTCTGGGAGAACCACGATGTTGTCCGCAAAACCGACCGCTTGGATTTAGGTTTACAGAATAAAGGAAAAGGACTTGAGAAATACGGAGATCCAAAGAAATTAAACAAGGAGCGCGCACTTAAGCGAGCAGCTGCAGCGACATTACTTGAACTTGCACTTCCTGGTGGTGCATACATTTATCAAGGTGAAGAACTTGGGCTATTTGAAGTAAGAGATATTCCAGAGAATCGCTTGGAAGATCCGATTTGGAAGATGTCGGGACATACCGATCGTGGACGAGATGGATGTCGCGTTCCGCTTCCTTGGACTAAAGACTCAGCCGGTGCACACGGTTTCTCATCTGATAAGAACTTAAGCACTTCGAAAGCGTGGTTACCTCAATCTGCCGGTTGGGGAGAGCGTGCAGTGGACACTCAGCAAGGCGTTAAAGGTTCTTTCTTTGAGATGGTGAAGCGCGCGCTTCACATTCGAAAATCAGAACCTGGTCTTGGCGACGGTGAAATGAATTGGATTGAAGTTAACGATGCTGTAATTGCATTCGAGCGTCCAGGAAAATTTGCTTGCTACGTAAACTTTGGTCCAGCCGAAGTTGTAATTCCATATGGATCCGAAGTATTAGTTGCATCTGCACCACTTAAGGGTGAGCACATCCCGGCAGATACTGCAGTGTGGCTACGACTTCCTTAATTATTCGAATTAAGTGAATTCAATGACCGCCAAGCAGCGTCGAATACATCCAGCTTGGATTGCTGCGGCAATTACTTGGCTAACTTTGGTTGCTTCTGCTGGTTACCGCTCTGCGCCATCGGTATTGATTGTTCCGCTAGAAGAGGCATTTGGTTGGTCTCGTGATCAAATATCGATTGCAATATCAGTCAATATCTTGCTTTATGGTTTGACTGCGCCATTTGCGGCAGCGTTGATGGAGCGTTTTACAGTTCGCAAAGTAGTAATGAGCGCATTGGCAGCGGTTAGTATCGGCGCATTCTTAACAATTTTCATGACTAAGCCTTGGCATTTGATACTTCTTTGGGGAGTAGTTGTAGGAATTGGCACCGGCTCAATGGCTCTTGTATTTGCCGCAACAGTCGCGAGCAGATGGTTTATGCAAAGACGTGGACTAGTCACTGGCGCTCTAACAGCAGCTAGTGCAACTGGGCAGTTAATTTTCTTACCTGCGCTCTCATCATTTGCAATTAACTATGGATGGAAAAGCGTTTCTATCACGATCGCAAGTGGCGCAGCTGTAGTCATTCCACTTATTTGGTGGGGATTAAATGAGAAACCTGAAGATATCGGCCACCTTCCTTACGGAGCGCCGGATGGCTGGAGTTCGCCAGCTAAAGTTGAAGGTAATGCTGCAAAGCGTGCAATCGAAGCGCTGCGACTTGGTAGTAAGAAGATAGATTTTTGGTTGTTATTTGGTTCATTCTTCGTATGTGGGCTGTCAACAAATGGATTGATTGGGACTCATTTCATACCAGCAGCACATGATCATGGAATGGGCGAAGTTGTTGCAGCATCACTTCTTGCAATGGTTGGCGTTTTTGATGTGGTTGGAACTTTATTCTCTGGATATTTAACCGACCGAATAGATCCAAGAAAGTTGCTCTTTTATTACTATGGATTACGAGGCCTCTCCTTAATTCTTCTGCCATCAATTTTATTTTCAACTGTCCACCCATCTACTTTGGTCTTTGTAATCTTTTATGGTTTGGATTGGGTCGCAACTGTTCCTCCAACTATTGCGCTATGCCGAAGCGTTCTAGGGCCAGACAAAGGCGTAGTGATTTACGGATGGGTTTTCGCTGGTCACCAGATAGGCGCTTCCTTCGCCGCTATTGGCGCAGCTGTACTTCGAGTGAAGTTTGGAGATTATGCGCTTTCTTTTTATATAGCAGCTGCAATGTGCCTGGTCGCAGCTTTTGCAGTATTGCGAATAGCAAAAGATAAGAGCGTAGAAGAGTTAAAAAGATAATGAGTATTTTTTGGGAAGAGGTTGGCGGCACCGATTTCTTTGAGGAATTAATCTCGGGTTTCTATGCATATGTTGCGGTAGACCCCATCTTGCGACCTATGTATCCAGAAACCGACTTACATGCTGCAGCAGAACGCCTACAGCTCTTTCTTGAGCAGTACTGGGGTGGGCCAAATACATATTCAGAGATGCGAGGTCATCCACGATTGCGAATGCGCCATAACCAATTCTTTATCGATTCAAAAGCGAAAGAGGCTTGGTTAAATGCAATGAGTAAGGCGCTTGATTCTATGGAGATAGATTCCGCTCATAAAGCAGAACTATGGAATTATCTAGAACTAGCAGCGAATAGTTTGGTGAATCAACCAGACTGAGATTGATTTCCTATTTTTAGGATTTCACCATTTCGTAAATACCAGAGCGTTCCATCATCACTTCGCACCGAAGTGATTCTTAAACCGACTCTTTCGACCTTACCTTTGATATCAAGCACGTCCACTTGATCGCCAACGCCATATTGATCTTCAATCAACATCAGAATTCCAGAAAGCACGTCGCGCACAATAGTTTGAGCTCCTAGACCGAGTGCAACGCCAATAACTCCAGCTGATGCGATAAGTGGTCCAAGATTCAATCCAAATTCGCCGAGCAACATAAAGATTGCAATCAACCAGATAGTTCCATTTAAAGTACTTGTTAGTACAGTTCCTAGTGTCTTTGCTCGTTCTGCCTGGCGATGAGCGAGATTCTTTGGCCCAGGAATCAGATCGGCGCGAGCAATTCGATCAACGATACGATCTATTGTGCGACGACCTAATTGCTGACATGCGATTGCAACAACCACAATTAGGACTATATGTAGCGGGGCTCCATTGAACCAAGTCCAGAACTGCTCCAAGCGATTCATGTGCGTAAATCTACCGATTGAAGGGTAGAAATTTGCCAAAAAGTTACCCGTAAATGCCAACAAAAACCCTTCACGTAAGGCAAGATTTGCGAATCGGCGCAAGCCATGCGCTGGACGGGAGCGGATATGTCTAGAGCTTTGGTGCTCAACGCGACATACGAACCACTAGGTGTCGTTAGTGATCGTCGCGCGCTCATTCTCGTCCTCAATCAACGTGCAACTGTCGTCGAAAATTCAGCACAGATACTCAGATTTACTAGCGGGCAGATTGCACTTCCAGCAGTGATCAAATTAAATAAATATGTTCGCATTCCTTACAGACATGCCGTTCCACTTTCACGCCGCGCAATATTTGCCCGCGACGGTGGACGCTGTGTTTATTGCGCAGCACCTGCAACTTCAATTGATCACGTGATTCCAAGAAGTCGCGGAGGATCACATACTTGGGAAAATGTGGTTAGCGCTTGCCATCGATGCAACCACTTGAAGGCAGATAAGCCACTTAAGGAATTAGGTTGGAGATTACGTCAATTACCGCGCGAACCAATTGGATCTGCGTGGAGAGTGTTAGGCGCCACACGTGCAGAGGCAGTATGGATTCCATATTTGGAACCATTTGGCGTTGCTACTGCAACTGCATAAACTTCACGCTATGAATTTTCTCTTCACTACTTTAGAACCTGGCATGGTTCCAGGTCCCGCCTTAAGCGCAATCCAAACTTTCCTATATTTTGTGGTTGCACCTATTGCACTTTTTGTAGTGATAAGCGCCTTTGCGTATGCAACGACAGTTAAGCGGGATAAGCGCAAAACTGTCATCGATAGAATCGATTAACTATCCGCCTTTTGAGCGTTTAGTGCGCGAACCATCGCATCTCGTCCCTCTTTTACGCATCGCACTAAACCATCGGATGCATCGCTATTTGCAGATAACCAATTTTCAGCCTTTTTAAGATTTTCTTCGGAAGGCGCGAATCTTGGGAAAGCTAAATCGGCAAATTGCTTCGCAATCTCATATGAATAGCGCGCCCAAACATCCTTAACTTCAGCAAAATATCTATCGACATAAGGTGCCCAAAGATTCTGCTGAATTGGTCGATTAACTCCAAGCAGAGTATGTCTCTGGATGTAATTAGAAAGTTCAGTTCTGGTCAATCTTTCCCAAACCTTTGCCTTGTTATCAGCTGTTGGAATAAGTGCATGTGCCTCGGCAGCATGTCTTTCACCATCTGCAGTTTTGTCCAGTTGGAATTCCGCATCAACTTCTGCAGACCCAAAAACCCCACGTTCGGATAATGATTTGACCAGCGCCCAACGCATCTCGGAGTCAACCGTCAAACCGCTAAGTTTTCCATCTAAGAACTCTTTTACTTTTGCTGCATCCGCAATTGTTGCTCCATTTGCAAATCCGCGAACTAAAGCCAATTGTTCGTCACTTCCTGGCTTGGCTGAAGTCGCTAACTTGTAGAGCCCCTCTGAGCGCTTCTTGCGAAGAGCTTCACGATTCTTAGGGGACGAGTAGATCTCAACCGCAGTCTCAAGGTTTATTAGCTGAGCACCAATAACGGACGCCTCATTCTCTTTACCAAGTGCATTTAGAACAATCTCTGCATAATCGGTTGCAGATAATTCCCCATCTCTATGCATATCCCATGCTGCAGACCAACAGAGCGCACGTGTTAGCGAATCACTAATATCGCCAAGATGCTTCTTTAGAGTTTCAATTGAGTTCTTATCGAAGCGAATCTTCGCGTAAGTTAAATCGTAATCATTGATTAGAAGTAGATCTGCAATGGCTTCTCCTGCAAGACCTTCAACTACAGTGCGAGCTCCAGCCACATCTAATTCAACGCTCTTTCGTCGCTCGAGCTTTCCATTCTTTACATCGTAAAGACCAATTGCCATTCGATGAGGGCGAAGTTCGGTCGAACCTGCAGGCACCTGCGGCACTTCTTGTATAACCGCAACTTCGGTGTATTTGCCATCAACGACCTTTAAATCTGGGCGAAGAGTGTTAACACCGGCTGTTTGTAACCAAGTCTTTGTCCAACCAGAGAGATCGCGCCCGGAAGTTGCTTCAAGTTCTACTAAGAGATCGCGAAGTACGGTATTTCCCCATGCGTGCTTTGCAAAGTACTTCTTTAATCCTGCGAAGAAATTCTCTTTACCCACGTGAGCTACTAGCTGTTGAAGAACTGATGCGCCCTTTGCATATGTAATTCCGTCAAAGTTGGTGCGCACCTCTTCCATGTTCTTCATGTCCACCGCAATTGGGTGGGTAGATGAGAGTTGATCCTGGCGATAAGCCCAGTTCTTACGTGCGCCGGTGAATTCTGTCCATGAGTTCTTATATTTTGTGGCATTTGCTGAGGTGTAATAGGCAGCCCATTCTGCGAAAGATTCGTTTAGCCATGTGTCATTCCACCATTTCATGGTTACGAGATCTCCAAACCACATGTGAGCCATTTCGTGGAGAATGACATTTGCGCGCCAGTTATATAGCGTTTCAGTGACTTTTGAACGATAAATAACTAAATCTTCTCGGAAAGTAACGCAGCCGACGTTCTCCATCGCGCCATTATTAAATTCAGCTACACAAAGCTGATCGTATTTCTCGAATGGATATGGCAGACCAAACTCTTTCTCATAAAAAGCAAAACCTTGCTTGGTAATCAAGAAGAATTCCTCAGAATCTAAATGAGGAGCTAGAGATTTACGGCAGTAGATTCCAAGTGGAATTGTCTTCTCACCCTTATATTCATCTGTGACATAGTGATAAGGACCTGCTACAAAACAGGTTAAGTAGGTGGAGAAAATCTGAGATTTTGCGTATGCCCAATGTGTCTTGCCATTACCGAGATCTTTTCGCTCGACTACCGGTGTATTTGAAATTACTTCCCACTTTGATGGAGCAATTACTGTAAATTCATAAGTCGCCTTTAAATCCGGTTGGTCGAATGATGCGAATGTGCGGCGGCAATCGTTCGCCTGGTGCTGCGAATAAAGGTAGACCTCACCATCTGCAGGGTCAACGAATCGATGAAGGCCTTCACCGGTTTTTGAGTAGACCGCTTCCATCTCGATGTAAAGCTCATTCTCTGCCGCCAAATCATTTAAGAAGACTGATTCTCCGTCATAATTTGAGAGATCTATAGCTTTGCCATTTAAAGTGGCAGTGATGATTCGCTTGGAGATTGCATCAATAAATGTGTTGCTACCAGGGGTTGCGCTGAAGGTGATTAGCGCTTTGCTACTGAAAGTTTCGTCGCCAGTTGTTAAATCAAGATCTACTTTATAGTTCTTGATTTTTAGAATAGTGGAACGTTCTGCGGCTTCAACGCTGGTCAGATTTATGCCTGGCACAATTACTCCTCGAGATTTTTCGGGTGATTTGTTATAGAGGTATCCAATATGAAAGCGTTGCCCAATGCAACGCGACCGGATCCTGACCTACCGATTACGCGGAACTCGCATTACAGAGGC
>CAYFJY010000038.1:0-5801 GCA_964343665.1 uncultured Actinomycetes bacterium
CGTGTTGGCCCTGTTACTGAAGGTTTATTTGGTTGGATCGTTGGACTTGGAGTGCTAGTCGGCATTGCAGTCTGGTTAGCATCGAAGGCGAGATAACATGTCAAATGAATTAATCCCATCGAACAGCCAGAATCCAATCGAAAATCCAGGCCTTCCTGCTCACGTACATCGTCAAACAGATGAAGATCCAAAAGCCGAGAAACGCGCAGAGCGCCAAGTAGCTTCGCTATTCCTGCTTTCAGCACTTAGCACCGTTCTATTTATTTACACGTACATCTGGATACCAGATGACATCTTCACATTTATTCCAATTCTTGGAGATATGAACCTTCATCAATTACTCCTTGGACTTGGCATGTCTGGCGCATTCTTATTTATCGGAATTGGTGCGATTGCATGGGCGCGTCAATTGATGCCTGATACGGAAGTAATTGCAGAGCGCCATGAACTTCGCTCAAAGGATGAAGATCGTAAAGATTTCGTTGAAACTGTTAAAGCACAGGGTGCAACTGCAGGTATCGGAAGAAGACCTTTAATAAAGCGCACTCTTGGCGCAGCTCTTGGACTTGTTGGACTTGCTCCAATTGTTCTACTGCGTGATTTAGGCCCACTGCCCAAAAAAGAGTTAGAGAAAACTTCTTGGAAAGCCGGAACTCGTTTGGTAACCGACCCAGGTGATCGTCCAATCAAAGCATCAGATTTAGAAGTTGGTGCAGTTGTTCAAACTTTGCCTGAACTTCCAGAGGGAACCGAGCGCTCATTAAATGACATCGCAAAAGATCCAGTTCTATTGATTCGTTTGCGCCCATCTGAATTTAATTTGGATGCAGAGCGCCTTTCTTGGACTCATGAAGGAATCATCGCTTTCTCAAAGATTTGTTCTCATATGGGCTGCGCTGTTGCTCTTTATGAGCAGCAAACTCATCATCTTCTCTGCCCTTGCCATCAATCAACCTTCGATGTCACACGAGCAGCAAAGGTGATTTTCGGACCCGCTGCTCGCCCACTTCCGCAATTAGCAATCACAGTAGATGCAGAGGGTTATTTAATTGCAAAACAACCATTCACCGAACCAGTCGGTCCTAGCTTCTGGGAGCGTAATACCAAATGAGCGCTAAAGAAAAAGTACCTGCAGCCATTGCAAATTATGTTGATGAGCGGACCGGGGCCGCTAAATGGCTGAAGAAGAATCTAACCAAAGTTTTTCCAGATCATTGGTCATTCCTACTTGGTGAAATAGTTCTCTATTCATTTATTATCTTGTTGGCAACAGGAACTTTCTTAACATTTTGGTTTGATCCTTCGATGAAGGAAGTTGTTTACAACGGATCTTATGAACCCCTTAAAGGTTTAAAGATGTCTGCAGCTTATGAATCAACGCTGCATATTTCATTTGATGTACGTGGCGGTTTATTAATGCGCCAGATTCACCACTGGGCTGCGATTATCTTCATGGCGGCGATGATTATCCATATGCTTCGCGTCTTCTTCACTGGAGCATTCCGCAAACCACGAGAATTTAACTGGGTAATTGGTATTGGTTTATTGACTTTAGGCATTGTGGAAGGTTTCTTAGGTTACTCACTTCCAGATGATCTGCTATCCGGAACTGGTATTCGCATCGCTGAAGCAATCATCCAAGCTATTCCAGTTGTCGGCTCCTATCTCTCCTTCTTCGCATTCGGCGGAGCATTCCCTGGAGAATCTTTTATCCCACGTATTTATACAGTTCACGTGCTTTTACTTCCTGGCGCCTTCTTGGCCTTGATCACCGCACATTTAATGTTGGTTTGGTATCAGAAGCACACTCAATATCCAGGTCCGGGACGCACTGAGAAGAATGTTGTCGGATATCCATTGATGCCTGTTTATATGGCGAAAGCTGGTGGGTTTTTCTTCGTAGTATTTGGAATCATCGCATTCCTTGGCGCGGTAGCTTCCATCAACCCGATTTGGCTCTACGGTCCATATACGCCAGGACAAATCTCTGCCGGTTCGCAACCTGATTTCTATATGGGTTGGCTCGATGGATTGGTACGTATGGCTCCACCAATTGAAACTCATGCACTTGGCCATACGATCTCTTGGAACATCTTGCTACCTGGCTTGATCATCCCAGGATTGATTTTCACTCCTATGGCGCTCTATCCATGGATCGAAAGTTGGATTACGGGCGATAAACGTGAACATCATCTTCTTGATCGTCCTCGTAATAATCCTAATCGCACAGCAATTGGTGCATCTGTGATGATGTTTATGTTTGTAGCGCTTTTAAATGGTGGCAATGATCTTATTGCGACACATTTCTCTTCTTCCATTAATCACATTATGTGGTTTGCCCGTATAGGGATCATTGCTCTACCAATCGCTACTTTCTTTATAACAAAGAGAGTTTGTCTATCTTTGCAAAGAGCTGACCGCGAATTAGTGCTTCATGGCCGCGAAACTGGTCGCTTAGTCCGACTACCACATGGCGAATTTGTAGAAGTTCACGAACCGCTTAGTCAGGCGGAGATCTGGAAACTCACTTCACATGAGCAACCGGGGGCACTTGAGTTACCAGAAACTGACATAAATGGAGTCAGTCGTCCTAAGGCGCTGCAGTCAAGGCTCCGCGCCCGCTGGTCTAAATCAAATGCAGAACAGATTGCAAAGCCAACTGCCAAAGAGTTAGAGAACGAAAGTCACCACTAATCGTTCATCAAATAAAATTTAGCGATATCCCTATGAGCAACGTAGTTCCAAGTAAGGTTCGATAAATGACAAATGGTAGGTAACTTGCTTTAGAGATGAATTTCATCAACCAAGCAATCACCGCATAGCCAACTGCAAACGCAACCACCGTTGCGCTAATTGTTTGAGGTAAAGTGAAAACTTCAGTACTCGGGTCACTCAAAGTTTGATAAAGCTGATAAAAACCACTGCCAAGTACTGCAGGAATCGCTAAAAAGAATGAGTATTTGGTAGCTGCGCTTCGATTAAAACCCATTAAACGTCCCATTGCAATCGTCATCCCAGACCTGGAAACCCCAGGGATGAGCGCCATTGATTGACCAAGTCCAAAAAGTAAAGTTTCTCTTAATTTAAGATCCTTTAATCCTTTCGAACTATCTCCAACATAATCGGCAAGACCTAGAACAAGGCCAAATAAAATCAATGTGATTCCGATTAAGGTAAGAGATCTAAAGGTAGTTTTGATTGAATCTTGAAATAGAAAGCCCAGAATAAATATCGGAATAGAGCCAAGAATGATCATCCAACCTAATTTATTTTGAGAGCGTTCCTCAAAAGTAAGATCCCTTTTTCTTAAAATAGAGAACCTGAACCAGCTTTTTATGATCAGAGCTATCTCAATTCTAAAAAAGAGCAATACTGCGAGTTCCGTTCCAATCTGTGTGATAGCGGTAAAGGCGGCGCCAGGATCTTTTGCACTTGGGAGAAATTCTCCGACAATGCGTAAATGTGCGCTTGATGAGATTGGCAAGAACTCGGTTAACCCTTGTACTAGTCCAAGAAAGAGCGCTTCTAGCAAGTTAACTAAGTTTCTTGTGATTAGTGATGCGCTTGCGTTTCTGGCTTTTCGTATTCAGTTACGAAGCCAATCACGCTTAGGATCAAAGCTCCAGCACCGATGGCGGTTAACCACCAACCTATGATCAAACCTAAACCAGTAACAATCGCAGATGCTGCAAGTGGAAGAGGCCACCATGAATGTGGACTATAGAAACCTAATTCGCCTGCGCCATCTGAGATCTCCGCCATTAAATTATCTTCAGGAAGTGATTGACCGATTCGCTTTGCAGTGAACCACAGATAGAAAGCGACTAGATATGCAAGTGCGGCGCTAAGAATTAAACATGCCACACCAGCGGGGTCTCCACCTATACTCCAATAGATAGTTGACATGATGGTGTAAAAAACACCAAGACCTAAGAAGAGAATCCAAGATGCTTTCATTATTAATGTAGCCTCTCGATAGGAGCCTCAGGATGGTTTACATCCCATGCTGGTCTCTCGGATCTTATTCGCGGCATTGAGAAGAAGTTATGGCGTGGTGGCGGGCAAGTCGTTGCCCACTCAAGTGATTGGCCATAACCCCAAGGATCATTGACGCCTACTGGTTCGGTCTTACGAGTTATCCATATATTTATAAACCAAGGAATCATCGAAAGCGCCAACAAGAAGGAGCCAATGGTAGAAATCATATTCAAAGTCGTAAATCCATCAGTTGGAAGATAGTCGGCATAACGACGTGACATGCCTTTAATGCCTAACCAATGTTGAACCAAGAAAGTTATATGGAAACCAAAGAAGAGAGTCCAGAAATGGATTTTTCCAAGGCGTTCATTGAGCATCTTGCCTGTCATCTTTGGCCACCAGAAATAGAAACCGCCGAACATCGCAAAAACTACAGTTCCAAATATCACGTAATGAAAATGTGCCACTACGAAGTATGAAGCGGATACCGCGAAATCAAGTGGTGGTGAGGCCAAGATAATTCCAGTCAGTCCCCCGAAGAGGAAGGTAAGTAGAAAGCCAATCACCCAGAGCATCGGCGTATCTAGAGAGACCGATCCCCGCCACATGGTGCCAATCCAGTTAAAGAATTTAACTCCTGTTGGAACACCAATTAAGAAAGTCATAAATGAGAAGAATGGAAGTAGCACCTGCCCTGTAGCAAATAAGTGGTGCGCCCAAACAGACACCGAGAGCGCTGCAATTGCAATCGTTGCAGCAATCAAACCCTTATAACCAAAGACTGGCTTGCGACTGAAGACTGGGAGGATCTCGGTAACTATTCCAAAGAATGGTAATGCCAAGATGTATACCTCTGGATGGCCGAAGAACCAGAAGAGGTGCTGCCATAACATCGCTCCGCCATTAGCTGGGTCAAAAATATGAGTTCCAAATAGTCGATCTGATTCAAGTGCAAGTAGCGCTGCCGCAAGTGGAGGGAAAGCAAGCAGAACTAAAATTGAAGTTAGAAGCACATTCCAGGAGAAGATAGACATACGGAACATCGTCATTCCAGGTGCTCGCATAGTAAAAATAGTTGTAATGAAATTTACGCCACCAAGAATTGTTCCAAGTCCACCAAGTGCAAGTCCGACAATCCAAAGATCTCCGCCGATACCTGGTGAATACTCTGAATTAGCAAGTGGTGCATATGCAGTCCATCCAAATGATGCGGCGCCACCTGGAGACAAGAATCCTGCTGTAGCCATAATGCCACCAAAAAGGAATAACCAGAATGAGAACATATTTAATCTTGGGAATGCCACGTCTGCTGCACCGATTTGTAGTGGCATGATCACATTTGCAAAACCTACGAATAGCGGAGTTGCAAACATCAATAACATTATGGTGCCGTGCATTGTGAAAATTTGGTTGTACTGCTCATTTGATAAGAACTGCAGCCCCGGACGAGCAAGCTCAGAACGAAGCAGTAAAGCGAGTAATCCACCAATTAAGAACCAGACGAAGGTAGTTATGAGATACAAATAACCGATCGTCTTGTGATCAGTCGAGGTGATCCACTTTACAAATAGTCGGCCTTTTGATGTCGGCGGTAACGGTGCGCGCTTTATTTGAGTAACTGGTGGTTGTGCATATGTCGTCATCACGCGCCCGCCTTTAGAGTCTCTACGTAAGTCTTATATTCCTCTGGAGTCACAACTTTTACTTTAAAAACCATTTGGGAATGGTTGCGGCCGCAGAGTATGTTGCAACGACCTGGATATTCGCCAATTTTGTTAGCGGTAAATTCAATGTGGTTGGTTACGCCTGGCAGATTTTGAATT
>CAYFJY010000038.1:5811-8608 GCA_964343665.1 uncultured Actinomycetes bacterium
TGGTAGAACCAAAGTTGGTGGTTGCGCAGGTGTGCCAGTTACAACTGCATTTGGTCCGCCGTCCTGATAACCAAATTGCCAAGACCATTGGATACCAGTGACATCGATCGTATGCATTACCTTCGAAGGCTCTTTTGCAATGATCTTCGCTTCATCGCGTGCAGTGAAATAAAAGAGAACTGCAACGATGATGAAAGGAATGATGGTGTATGCAACTTCAACTGGAATGTTGTATTGAGTCTGTTTAGGATATTGAGGATCGCCTTCTTTGCGACGATGGCGCAACACTGGCCAGAGAATTAGCGCTGCAGTGAAAATTCCGACAACGGCTGCTGCCAACCACGCGCCTCTCCATAAGTGCCAAGAAACTTCGTTAACACTTGAGAGATCTGATTCGTATCCATAGACCGATCCATTTTTACAGCCGGTCAGAAGAAGCGAACCCAGTGCCAAGAGCGCAACCAAGCTCGCTTTACGAGAGCGAAAATGCATGGGGAAATCTTAGTCTTTAGCGTAAAAATTCTTGAATTCCCGCAAGGTGCGGTCACTCACAATTAGGTCTAGAAACGCCTGTACTGGTTATTTATGGCTATTAATGGCTACTAATGAAATGAATCGCCACAGGCGCATGAGCCCTGGGCATTTGGATTATCGATAGTGAAACCTTGCTTTTCGATAGTGTCCACGAAATCGATAGTTGCTCCTGCAAGGTATGGATCGGACATCTTGTCGACCTTCACCTTTACAGTTCCGAAGCTTCTCTCGATGTCATCAGACATTGCACGATCATCGAAATAGAGTTGATAGCGAAGCCCTGAGCAGCCACCTGGCTGCACTGCTACACGTAGATAGAGATCATCACGACCTTCTTGAGCTAGAAGCGATGCAACCTTTGCTGATGCAACTTCGGTTAAAACGATTCCGGTGCTATTCGTGGTCTCTGTAGACATTCCAGATCTCCCCTATTTTTCTGTACTTCGCTTGGCCAATGCTACCTATAGGCAGATTCTATCTGTTCTATCCGATAGATAGTTAATGCCATATCGGTTGCTTTAGACATTAACGCCTTTGACAATAAGAATATGCCCATGGCTGAGAGCAAATCGACTGGTAAAGCTTCCAAAAAAGGTAAACCGACCCCTAAACGCAAAGATGTGACAGTTAAACCTGGCGCATCCCTGGCCCCTGCAAAGACCAAAGCAGAGCGAAAAGCTCAACGCGAAGAGTTGCGTGCGGCTCGTATTGCGCAGCGAAATGCCTTTATGCGTGGCGACGAGAACGCACTTCCCGCTCGAGATCGCGGTCCAGTTCGTAAATTTGTCCGCAACATTGTCGATTCAAGAAGGAACATTGGTGAGTACTTCCTGCCAATTATCTTTATTGTTTTATTAATGTCGATGACTCGCAATCAAGCAATTGCGCTTCTTTCAATTCTAATCATGTACCTAATAATGCTTATCGCATTTATTGATGGTTGGTTTTTAGGGCGGAGAGTTAAGCGACTCGTTGCCGCAAAATTCCCTAACGAATCCACTAAAGGTTTGGCGCTTTATGCATTCGTGCGCTCTACTCAAATGCGAAGAATGCGCGCGCCAAGACCATTAGTTAAGCGTGGAGATCAAAACTTTTAAGCTCTAGGTTTTGGGCTCTTTGTCTTTGATGGATCTCGCTCAATTACACCCGAAAGTGCTTTATCAATATCTTGCATCGTTTGAGCGCTCAATTTAACGCCACTTGCTTTGACGTTCTCTTTAATTTGAGCAGGTTTCGTAGCTCCGATAATTGCTGAAGATACATTTGGATTTTGCAATACCCACGCGATTGCTAACTGTCCCATAGTTAAACCTTCACGCTCTGCGATTGGATTTAATTTCTGTACTGCGCTTAGAACATCATCTCGGAGCCAGCCGCTAATCATGTTCGCACCGCTCTTCTTATCAGTGGCTCGAGATCCAGCAGGAGCTTTCTGACCAGGTTGATATTTTCCAGTCAATACGCCTTGAGCCAATGGAGACCAAACAATATGGCCAATTCCTTCTCTCTTGCATAGTGGATCAACCTCTTTTTCGATTACTCGCCAAAGAGCGGAATACTGTGGTTGGCTTGATACGAATTGATTGTATCCACGTTCTTTTTGAATTCTGACAGCATTAGAAATCTCCGATGCGTTCCACTCAGAGAATCCGATATACATTACTTTCCCCTGGCGAATAAGATCATCAAAAGCGCTTAGCGATTCCTCGACTGGGGTTTCATAGTCATATCGATGGAATTGGTAAAGATCAATGTGATCAGTATTCAATCGTTTTAGCGATGCATGCACCGATTCCATAATATGTTTGCGTGATAATCCGCGATCATTCTTTCCGGTACCGGTTGGAAAATAGACTTTGGTAAATAATTCATATGATTCCCGGCGCACACCTTTAAGCGCCTTACCCAAAACGGTTTCAGCTTTTGTTCCTGCGTATACATCTGCAGTATCGAAAGTTGTTATCCCACAATCAAACGCCGTACGAACGCATTTAATTGCCGCCTCTTGCTCGACTTGTGAGCCATGGGTAATCCAATTTCCATAAGAGATTTCGGATATGTACATCCCTGAATTGCCTAATTTGCGATATTCCATGACTTCCTCCCGCTTGCCGCCGTGTTGCTGGTTGCCTCTGTCTGTCGATTATGGTTGTATGCAGCCTACAACTTAATAATTCGATTTACAGGGGAAGAATGGTGTGATTCCATCGCTGACCCGCAACCGTTAAAGCCGGATTACCTGCACTTCGAATGAATCGACCGC
>CAYFJY010000039.1:0-8558 GCA_964343665.1 uncultured Actinomycetes bacterium
CAGTAGTGCACACACTATTTACTGAAATTGGTCCACGCATGGCAGATCGCAACGGTGGTTACACACGAATTACAAAGATCGGTCCACGTAAGGGCGATAACGCACCTATGGCAGTGATCGAGGTTCTGTAATTTCGGAAAAATAATTCCGTAATTTAGTCCGTCATGAATCAGCCCACTCTCAATCCTGAGAGTGGGTTTTTTCGCGTCCGAATCACTCTTAGCTATGACGGCACAAATTTCTTTGGCTGGGGTAAACAGGCAGATCGCAGAACTGTTCAAGGTGAATTAGAAGCTGCTCTATTCAAATTATTTCAACAGCAGTTAGATACCGTGGTTGCTGGTCGCACCGATGCTGGAGTGCATGCATCAGGTCAGGTCTGCCATGTAGACCTTCCGGAGAATGAGTACACCGATATCGCATATCGATTAAATCGAATTCTTACCGATGAGATTCGAATCAAATCTGTAGAACGAACCTCTCCTGATTTTCACGCGCGCTTTGGAGCGCTACGTCGCCACTATATTTATAAAATCAAAGATGGGAATGGATATATAGAACCAACTGCCCGCTTGGATATCGCTCCTTGGTATAGAGATTTGAATGTCGATTTAATGAATCAAGCAGCTGCCACTTTGATCGGCGAACACGATTTTTTCAGTTACGCGCGATATCGCGAGAATGCCACAACTATCCGCGAATTACAGCGCTTTGAATTTGAGCGAAATGAAGATGGCCTAATAATCGCGCGATTGAGCGCAGATGCATTTCTATACAACATGGTTCGCTCATTGATCGGAACTATGGTTTATATAGGTGAAGGAAGGTTTAACACCGATTGGGCTAGAGAAGTTTTAGAGAAGAGAGAGCGACCATCGGATTCAGTGGTCTTTCCGGCAAAGGGACTTACCTTCACTGGCGTTGATTATCCGGCGGATTCAGAGCTACATGCACGCATATTAAAGACGATGGCAATTAGAGCAGAAAGTTCAGAGGAAGAGTAAGTGGGTCATATCGATGTTAGCGGCGTCGAATTCTCACTCTCGGATGGTCGCGTATTACTAAATGAAGTTTCATTTCGTGTAGGTGATGGCCATAAAGTTGCTTTGATTGGACCTAATGGTTCTGGCAAAACAACTCTACTAAAGATGATTGCTGGTGATTTAGATCCAGAAGAGGGAAGTGTGGCAATCACCGGAGGCTTAGGTGTTATGCGCCAATTCATAGGTAGCGTTCGTGATGAATCTACTGTTCGAGATTTACTACTCTCAGTTGCTCCAAAACGCGTTCGTGATGCAGCGCAAAGAATTAACGAAACTGAAGCGAAAATGTATGAAACGGGCGAAGAGAAAGATCAGATGGCTTATGCCGAAGCAATCGTTGAATGGGGCGATGCAGGAGGTTATGACTTTGAAGTTATTTGGGATTCCTGCTGCACCGAGGCGCTCGGCAAATCATTCGACGAGGTCGCGGCGCGAAAAGTAAATACTTTATCTGGTGGCGAACAGAAGAAATTAGTGGTGCGCGCACTTCTAGAAGGCCCTGAAGAGACGCTATTACTTGATGAGCCCGATAACTATTTGGATGTTCCATCTAAGCGTTGGCTCGAACAAGTTATTAAAGAGACTAAGAAAACTGTTCTATTTGTTAGCCACGATCGCGAACTTCTAGAAGAGGTGGCGACAAAGATCGTAGCCCTCGAACAAGGACACAATGGAAATACCGCCTGGGTACATGGCGGAAAGTTCTCTACTTGGCACGAAGCTCGTCGTGCGAGAAATCAGAGGTTTGCGGAGTTGCTTTTGCGTTGGGAACAGGAACATACTCGCTTGAAGGAATTGGTTTTAACCTTACGCAACCAAGCCAAATCTTCACCAGATATGGCATCTAAATATCGCGCAATGCAGACACGGCTTCGAAAATTCGAAGAGATTGGCCCGCCGCCTGCACCACCAATTGAACAGAATGTCCGAGTTGGATTACGCGGAGGACGTACTGGAGTTCGCGCGTTAACGTTTGAGAATTTCTCACTTGAAGGTTTAACCGAACCATTTAATTTCGAAGTCTTCTACGGCGATCGCGTCGCAGTTCTGGGTAAGAATGGCACTGGTAAATCGCATTTTCTTCGTCTCATTGGTGGCGATAAGAGCGTTAAATACTCTGGCGAATTCAAATATGGAGCTCGTGTAGAGGTCGGATATTTCGCCCAAACACATGCCCATCCTGAGTTTGAAAATAAAACTTTATTAGAGATTCTATGGGAGGAGCATTCGCTTCAACTCGGTGCTGCTAAATCGGTTTTAGGTAAATATGAAATCGATCAAGCATCAAATCAAAAATTCTCACAATTATCGGGAGGTCAGCAAGCGCGCTTCCAAGTGCTATTACTTGAATTAGCGGGCGACACTTTGTTACTACTGGATGAACCAACTGATAACTTAGATTTAGCTAGTGCCGAGAGTTTAGAGAATGCACTTAATCAATATGAAGGAACGGTGCTAACTGTCACCCATGATCGTTGGTTCTGTCGCGGCTTCACCAGATTCTTGATATTTGGGGCAAATGGCCGCGTTTATGAGTCCACCGAGCCCGTATTCGACCATTGATAAGGCTCGTTTTGACCCATTTCAGGCTCAAAGGTAAAGTTTGCCCTCTGCCCGAGGCTTTATTTAAGTCCCAGGCTAAAAAATCAGCAGTAATTTAAGGAGTAAGAAGCGTGCGCACATATAGCCCAAAGCCTGGCGATGCTGTCCGTAAGTGGTACATCATCGATGCACAGGATGTAGTTCTTGGACGTTTGGCATCACATGCCGCTGCGCTACTTCGCGGAAAGCACAAGCCAACATTTGCAGCTCATATGGATATGGGCGATTTCGTTATTGTGATCAATGCTGACAAGGTTGCTCTTACAGGAAATAAAGCATCACAGAAGTTGGCGCATAGCCACTCAGGCTTCCCAGGCGGATTAACTTCAACTGTTTATGGCGAGATGATGGAGAAGTTCCCAACTCGTGCAGTTGAGAAGGCAATAAAGGGAATGCTTCCAAAGAATTCAATTGGTCGCGCACAAGCAACAAAGCTAAAGGTTTATGCAGGCGCTGAGCATCCACATGCAGCGCAAGCTCCAACACCATATGTTTTTGATCAAGTTTCACAGATTGTTAAAAAGTAAGAGATATTTAAGGAATATTGAAGGATAGGGAAAGAGAATAAATGTCAGATCAGAACTTGTTAGAAGACGATGTAACTCCTACTTCTTACTCTTCATCAACTCCAGCAGCTGCGACTAATCGTCCTGCTGTGAAGGCTCCAGGTGCTGGTACCGGTCGCCGTAAAGAGGCAGTTGCTCGCGTTCGTTTAGTTCCAGGCTCTGGTCGTTGGGTTGTAAATGGCAAGACTCTTCCTGATTATTTTCCAAATAAAGTTCATCAGCAATCAGTTTCCGAACCATTCCGCACAGTTGGTGCAGAGAATCAGTATGATGTTTTCGCACGTATCGATGGCGGCGGAGTTTCGGGCCAAGCAGGTGCGCTTCGCTTAGGCGTTGCACGTGCACTTAATGCAATCGATGTTGATGCAAATCGTCCAGCGCTTAAGAAGGCTGGATTCCTTACACGTGATGCACGTGTTATCGAACGTAAGAAGTACGGCCTAAAGAAGGCTCGTAAGCGCTCTCAATACAGCAAGCGCTAATTAAATTTCGCTAATGGGCGATAAGCAGAGACTCTTCGGTACCGACGGTATCCGAGGGCTAGCTAATCGTGACTTAACAGCAGAACTTGCACTTAATGTCTCTGTCGCAGCTGCACATATCCTCGTTGAATCATTACAGAACCAATCGAATATTCGACCAAAAGCAATTGTCGGTAGTGATTCACGTGCATCAGGAGAATTTCTAGAAGCTGCTGTTGTCGCAGGTTTAACTAGCGCTGGTGTTGATGTATATCGAGTTGGTGTTCTACCTACACCTGCCATTGCATATTTAGTCGGAGAGAGCGGAGCTGACCTTGGTGTCATGCTCTCTGCCTCACATAATCCAATGCCAGATAACGGAATCAAATTATTTGCTCGTGGCGGCGGCAAATTAGATGATGCGGTCGAGGATCAAATCGAAGCGCGCATGAACGAACCTTGGGAGCGCCCAACTGGCCAAGGCGTCGGCAGAGTAATTGAAGATAAAGATGCGGCCGAGCGCTATTTGAAACATTTGCAGAGCGCAGTCACCACCCATTTAAATGGATTGAAAGTCGTAGTTGATTGTGCAAATGGCGCAGCAAGTTATGTTGCACCAGAAGCTCTGCGTCGTGCTGGCGCCGAGGTAATGTCAGTTGCTAATAATCCAGATGGTTGGAATATTAATGACGGCGTTGGTTCAACACATTTGGATTTTCTAAAGCAGCAAGTAAAGCAACATGGCGCCGATTTAGGTATCGCACATGATGGTGATGCGGATCGATGCTTGGCAATCGATGCAAATGGTGAAGAAGTTGATGGAGATCAAATTCTTGCTATCTTGGCAAGTGGTTTAAGCGCTCGCGGTGAATTATCCAAATCAACGGTGGTTGCTACCGTTATGAGTAATTTGGGTTTCTTAAAAGCGATGGAAAGATCTAACATCAAAGTTGAAGTCACTAACGTTGGAGATCGTTACGTGCTCGAAAAGATGTTAAATGAGGATTTGATTCTGGGCGGCGAACAATCTGGCCATATTATTTATCGCAAATTTGCAAATACCGGCGATGGGATCTTGACTGCACTTTTATTGCTGCAAGAGATCAAGAAATCTGACAAAACTTTGGCAGATGCTGCATCAATCATGAAGAAATTGCCTCAAGTTTTGATAAATGTTAAAGATGTTGCGAAGGAAAAATTGGATGGAAATAGCGCGATTAAGAGCGCGATTGAAAAGAGTGAAACTCAATTAAATGGATCAGGGCGGGTTCTATTGCGCGCATCCGGAACAGAAGCCTTAGTTCGCGTGATGGTTGAAGCCCCCACTGATACTCTTGCCTCTAGCGTCGCTAAGGAACTAGCAGAGGTCGTTAAGAAGGAACTGGGGTAAGAACGTGTGCGGAATTGTGGGATATACAGGGCCACAATCTGCAGTTACACCTTTAATAGAGGGTCTTCGTCGCCTTGAATATCGCGGTTACGATTCCGCAGGTATTGCACTTGGCACTTCAGATAAATTATTTATAGAGAAACGCGCTGGGAAATTATCTAATCTTGAAGGCGCATTAAGTTCCTTCCCGGTCGTTCATTCAGGTATAGGTCATACTCGTTGGGCAACGCATGGCGGCCCGACAGATCGCAACGCACATCCGCATTTGGATAATGAAGGCAAATTAGCCGTCATTCATAATGGAATTATTGAGAACTATTCGGAATTAAAAATTGAACTTCAATCTGCAGGGCATACCTTCCACTCGGAAACGGACACAGAATCTGTGGCTCATCTTTTAAGTGATCTTCGCAAGGAATTTAATGGAGATTTAACTGCGGCTATGCGTGAAGCAGTTAAGCGACTTCGGGGTTCTTTCACTTTACTTGCAGTTCATGCAGATAAACCAGATTTGATTGTCGGGGTGAGGCGAAACTCTCCTTTGGTAGTGGGCATTGGAAATGGTGAGAATTTCATGGCCTCCGATGTCGCTGCATTTATCGATTACACAAAGCGCGCAATTGAATTGGGTCAAGATGAAGTAGTTACGATCACGCCGACTTCAGTTTCAATCACGGATTTAAATGGTAAAGATGTTAAGCCTCGCGAATATCAAATCACTTGGGATGCGTCCGCTGCTCAGAAAGGTGGCTTCGCCCATTTCATGCTCAAAGAGATCTTTGAACAGCCAAAGGCAGTAGCAGATACACTCCTTGGCAGATTACAAGCAGGGCGCATTCGACTAGATGAATTAAATTTGAGCGATAAAGAGCTAAAAGATTTAAAAAAGATAACTGTGATTGCTTGCGGTACAGCTTACCATGCAGGTTTGGTTGCGAAGTATGCGATTGAGAAGTGGGCAAAAATGCCCGTTGATGTAGAGCTAGCTAGTGAGTTTAGATATCGTGATCCGATTGTAGATAAGCAAACATTGGTCATCGCAATTTCTCAATCAGGTGAGACTATGGATACTTTGATGGCCCTACGCCATGCGAAAGAATTTGGCGCAAGAGTATTAGCAGTTTGCAATACAAATAGTTCAACAATCCCACGTGAATCTGATGCTGTCCTATATACGCACGCTGGACCTGAGATTGCAGTTGCTTCCACTAAAGCGCTCCTAACCCAAATTGTCGCGATGTATTTAATTGCGCTGCACTTGGCAGAGGTTCGTGGGAATTTAAGTGCCAAAGAGGTTTCAGTCATCTATAACGAGATGCTAGAACTACCTGCGAAGCTTGAGCAGATCTTAGAAACTGTCGAACCGCTTCGCGAACTTACTCGTAAATTTGCAGATAAGAATACTGTGCTATTTCTAGGTCGCCATGTTGGTTATCCGGTAGCGCTCGAAGGCGCATTGAAGCTTAAGGAATTGGCCTACATTCATGCAGAGGGATTTGCAGGCGGCGAGTTAAAACATGGACCTATAGCGTTAATTGAAGATGGCACTCCCGTTATTGCAATCGTGCCAAATACTCACGAACATGGTCTAGATGAGAAAATGCTTTCCAACATTCAAGAGGTGCGAGCTCGGGGCGCAAAAGTAATTGCCATTGCAGCAGAGGGTGTAGAAGTTCCAGGCGCTGCGCATTTAATTCGAATCCCAAACTCATCTCAATTATTGCAACCAGTCTTAACAACCGTACCTTTACAAGTTTTTGCATATGAAATGGCGATAGCGCGTGGAACCGATGTTGATCAGCCGCGCAATTTAGCTAAATCTGTCACGGTGGAATAAGTGGATCCTCGTCGAATTCAGATGAATCGCGCCTTGAGATGGGCAGCGCTTTTATTCTTAGGTTTTCTAGCAGTTACACAGCAGGTAATTACAAATGGGCCATTAATTCATTTAGATGCAAAAATATTCAATGCCAATCGTCCCCATTTAACTAAGTTAGAGAAGTTGGCACTTCTAAGGATCGATAATTTAGGTCTACGTGGTGTTACTGCAACTATCCTATTTATTACAGCATTCTTTATCGCGCGTAGATTTAAATCTTGGCGCCCACTTAATCTTTCAATTTTGGCTGTATTGGCTCTGAACCTAGTAGTTGGATTGGCCAAATTGCTTGTCGGTCGAACCAAGCCTAAATTAAATATTGATTTGATCTATGCGGGAGGACTCTCTTATCCGAGCGGGCATGCATCAAATGCAATTCTGACATGGGGAGTGCTTGCTTATATTCTTTATCGATATTCGCATCCCAGTGCATGGCACCCGCTTGCGATGGGATTTGCGGCAGGTACCTTCACGTTAGGAGTATGTGTAGTCTCTGCTTTTAGAAATACTCACTGGCTAAGTGACTTGTTGGGCGGACTCTTTATAGGTGGTGCGCTTCTAGTTATGGTTATTGCAGTTGATCGATTTGTCCCTTCAGAGAAACAGATTAGATAAATATGATTGATGGAATTGGCATCGATGTAGTCGATATCGCGCGTTTTCAAGAGTCACTAGAACGTACACCTGGTTTGAAAGATCGTCTCTTCACCGAAAGCGAGAAGAGTAAAGGCATCTCCTCGCTTGCAGCTAGATTCGCCGCGAAAGAGGCGCTTGCAAAGGCTTTACATGTGCCAGCAGGTTTGAATTGGCACGACTGCGAAGTAGTAAATCTTGAGAGTGGAAGACCTGTTTTCCTATTTCGAAATAAAATTGCAGATTTGATCGATGGCGCAAATGTGCACTTAACGCTCTCACATGATGCAGGTATTGCATCTGCAATGGTGGTAATTGAGCGATGAGAGAGATCCTGATTGATTTAGAGGCTCTAAAGTCGAATTTGAGTTACATCAAAACAAAAGCCAATGTGCCAGTTTTAGCCGTGGTAAAGGCAGATGCATATGGACATGGTTTGATTCCTTGCGCTAAGGCTGCGGTTGAAGCCGGCGCGGATTGGCTTGGAACTGCGTTGCTGGAGGAGGCGATTGCACTTCGGGAAGCTGGAATTACTGCACCAATCTTGGCTTGGTTAATAGCACCAGGTGAAGATTTCAAAAGAGCAGCTTCTATGAATATTGATTTAGGAGTCTCTTCGTTAAGGGCTTTCGATGAGATAAACGAAATTCCTGGAGCGCGAATCCACTTAGAAGTAGAGAGTGGAATGGGCCGAGGCGGTTTTTTAACGGAATGGCCAGAACTTTTAAATCGAGATTTATCTAAAGTAGTCGGAATATTCACTCATCTTGCTCGCGCAGATGAGCCAACTGAAGCGCAAAATCAATCGCAATTAGAAAAATTCGAGGAATTTGTTGGAGATTTAAAAAGTAAAGGCTTAAATCCAATAAGGCATTTTGCTAATACTGCTGCAACTCTCACAAATGATCGTGCAAGATTTGATTTGGTGCGAGTTGGTATTGCAATGTATGGATATTCACCGCTTGGCAATGACGAGAATTTGAA
>CAYFJY010000040.1:0-5885 GCA_964343665.1 uncultured Actinomycetes bacterium
AAAATGAGACCGAACCATTCTTTGTATACCAAGATGGTTTTGCATAAATCTTCACACGAGCGTTTTCTCCAACGCCATTGCCATTTGATGTTTTCTTGAAAATTCCTGATGGACAGGCAATCGAGATGCTCATATCAACGCTGGAATCACGCAAGACCATATAAGTGAAATCTTTACGCATATTTATTTGTGAAAGTTCGCCTTCGATCCAAATTGGACCAAGCGCATCTATATATTCTTTTAGAATCTCAGATACAACGCGCACTGGCGCAGGTTGTTCTTCTGAATTTTCCAGCATGCGGATGAGCCTAATACAATGCTCCAACATGGATCTCAAAGCGACTAAGAAGGTTCTCCTTGCCGCGCCGCGTGGTTACTGCGCTGGAGTTGATCGTGCTGTGGTCACGGTGCAGAAAGCGTTAGAGCTTTACGGCGCACCTGTTTATGTTCGTAAGCAGATAGTCCACAACAAATTCGTGGTCGAATCACTTGAGAAGCGCGGCGCAATCTTCGTGGAAGAAGTTAACGAAGTTCCAGAGGGCGCCACAGTTGTATTCAGTGCACATGGAGTATCTCCACAAGTACACGCCGATTCCGCTTCTCGAAATTTAAAGACAATTGATGCGACATGTCCTTTAGTTACCAAAGTTCATAACGAAGCAAAACGTTATGCCGCAGAAGATTTAGAGATCATCATGATCGGCCACGATGGCCATGAAGAAGTAGAAGGTACTGCCGGTGAAGCTCCTGGTCGCGTCACCGTTATCGAAGGCATTGAAATGGCGCGCACAGTTCAGCCAAAGCCTGGCAAGAAATTGGCTTGGTTATCTCAGACAACACTTAGCGTCGACGAAACAATGGAAACAGTTGCAGAGTTAAAGAAGCGCTTTCCAGAGATTGTCGATCCACCTTCAGATGACATTTGTTATGCAACTCAAAATCGACAAGAAGCGATGAAACAGATTGCACCGCAATGCGATTTGGTTTTAGTTGTCGGTTCTACCAATTCATCGAACTCAGTTCGCTTAGTAGAAGTCGCAAAAGAATATGGCGCTAAGAACGCGTACTTAATTGATTATGCACATGAAGCAGATAGCGCATGGTTGCGCGACGTAAATACTGTTGGTGTATCAAGTGGCGCATCGGTTCCAGAGCTACTAGTTGAGGATCTACTTAAGTGGCTTGCAGATCGCGGCTTTGGCATCGTTGAGACTGTTACCGCAAAAGAGGAGACCTTGCTCTTTCAATTGCCGCGCGAACTGCGTAAAGACTTAAAGGCAAACTAGTTCAACTCTGGACCAATTAATTCGGACATATAAGACTTAAATACTCAAATAAACTCGATACACGAGGGGTTTAGGCTAGTAATCGACTTTTGCGAGGTTCATAATTAATCCCGACTGCCGTAATCGGAAATTCCGACTTTTAGGCAGATCTCCCGGAGAGATAAAAATGCTACAGCTATCAAGCGGTCAATGGAGTTCGCTTTATAACATGTTCTCCTTTGGCTTGATTTCAATGTTGGCCTGCACCGTGTACACACTTGTTGCGCAAAACCGTGTGCTACCAAAGTACAAGCCAGCATTGGTGATGTCATCGATGGTTACATTCATCGCTGCTTATCACTACATGAGAATCTTCAACTCATTCGAAGACTCATCCAAGATGAACGCGGTCACAATCGGAACCTCACAGCATGCCTTCAACGAGGCCTATCGTTATGTGGATTGGATTTTGACTGTACCTCTATTGCTCGTTGAAGTAATTGCGGTACTCGCGCTAGCTAAGGAAGCATCAAAGTCACTCATGCAGCGACTAGTTCTAGCTTCTTCAGCAATGATCATTTTGGGCTACCCAGGTGAAATCTCAACATCAAATTCAACCAAGATGTTGTACTTCGTGCTTTCAATGATTCCATTTGTTTATATCTTGTACGTGCTCTTCGTAGAGCTCAGCAAGTCATTGGATAAGCAACCAGCAGGAGTAAGTGGCGCAGTTGGACAACTTCGTACACTTCTAATGGTCACTTGGTTGGTTTACCCAATCTCTTATTTGATCCCAGTCTTCATCACAAATCCAACAGCTACAGAAGCTGCTTCGTTATTCACCTATCGCCAAGTTGGCTATACGGTCGCTGACGTTCTAGCTAAGTGCGTATTCGGATTAGTGGTCTTCAGAATCGCAAGACTCAAGTCTGCAGCTGAAGGAATGGCTGATTCACATTAATTAGTGAAGAGGGGCTCTGTTATTAAGACAGGGCCCCTTTTTCATTTAAAGATTTTTCACTTACATATTTTTCTCTAAAAAATTAAGGAACCAAAAATGGCTAACTTCCAATTCATTCCATACACCTTGATTGCAGTGGGCTTAATTAATGCGGTTTATCGCCATAATGATTCAGGTGCGATGAACCAAAGTGTGCTACTAATTGTGGTTGGTGCGCTGCTATTTGTCGCAAGCAGAGTAAAGAGCTTGCAAGCTTTCTTGGGTAAGCAGGTAGTGCGAATTGCGATTTTAATTATCGCATTGCTACTAATTCTTTCGACGCTTTTTTAAAGATCTAATTTCGATTGCGGGCATCTGCAACGCGTTTCTGCGCACGCTGGTGCAAGAAGGTATACCAGCCAAAGATTGCACCGATTATCAACCAGGGTGCCGCTGACGCCAACGCACCAATGAAATCGACAATTAACTTGGTGATATGAATATTATTTGAAATCAGCGACCAGAAGAGCGCAGTTCCTGCAAATGCAATTGGTGGCGTAACCACTGCAACATAAGCAACGCCAGGTCGACCGAAACGATTGCCGAGAATCACCATCAGCAATAAAACCAATCCAGTGACAATTCCGTATCCATGTCGAATTAGATATTCAAGCGATGAAAAGATGAAGATAAAGAAGACTTGAAGGGTGGCTACGCCTTCCTTCTTTAATTTGATCTTATTTAGAACCGATAGATCCATTACTCATCCGCCTCTACATCAATGAAATCACTCATTTTTGCACCGCCTGAGATAGAGCGTATCTCAGGATTAATTAGCTTTGGCGCATCTAATTCTTTATTTGATAGGCCTTGGCTGATCATTTCGTTTACATCTTTTGTCACTGCAGTGCCAGCAGTACCAACCAATTGATTGAATGCATTTGCAGTGCTGATGATGCGCTTACCTAAAGTATCAAGGTGTTCGTGCATGGTGTGGATCTTGTCGACCAATTTTCCTGCAACGATTTGAATGTTGTGCGCATTCTCTGCCAATTGGCTGCGTGAATAACCATGGCGCACTGTGCGAAGCATGGCCAAGAGATTTGATGGGGTAGCGAGCGTGACATTGTTTTCGAAGGCCTCAATCAACAAGTTCTTATTAACAAGTAGAGCTTCAGCGAGAATTGATTCGAAAGGCACAAAGACCACAACGAAATTAATTGAGCCTTCGATGTTGTGATATTTACGTTTTGCGAGCGCGTTGATGTGTTTCTGTAAATCATCCGCATGCGCCTTCATCAATCTTTGGCGATCCTCAGAATTGTCTGCATCAAGAGCAGCGTAGTAATTGGTGAACGGGAATTTTGAATCTATATAAATATCTAGCCCACCTGGCATCATGATCTTCAGATCAGGAATACCGGCGGTACCTTCAGAATTTGTGGTGCCGCTCTGTACTTCGTAGTGAATTCCTTCTTGCAGCCCCGCAACTTCAAGGATCTTCTCTAATTGTGCTTCACCATATTTACCGCGCGCCTGAGAGTTATCGAGCGCGCCCGCTAATTTGGTGGATTGATTTAAAAGACTGGTATTTAAGTTGGCCATATTTTCGAGCTCTTTCTTGAGCTCTGCATGTGAAGTGGCGCGATCCTTATCTGCGCGATTGGTTTGGCCGGCCAATTCTTCAACACGTTTTGTAAGCGCATCTAATGTGGCTTTGACTTCAACATTGGTATCGCGCACATTTAATTGCTGCTGTAATTCTTGCGGGAGTTCTGACTTTGGCGATTTACGTTGCCCGATTAGAAAACCCAAAGCAGCCCCGAGTAATAATCCGATAATTAACATCACAATTGCGCTCTGCATGGGTCAATCATGGCAAGCACCACCGACAATTGCCCGTAGGCTCTACTCCTCGTGAGCCTCTCAATCGGAATTGTCGGACTACCTAATGTTGGTAAGTCGACCCTCTTTAATGCGCTAACCAAGAACAATGTCTTGGCAGCTAACTATCCCTTCGCCACCATCGAACCAAATGTAGGTGTTGTCGGAGTTCCAGATGAACGCCTCAAAGTCTTAGCCGAAATCTTCGGATCCGAACAGATTCTGCCTGCAACAGTTTCCTTTGTTGATATCGCAGGAATCGTAAAAGGCGCATCTGAAGGCGCTGGCCTTGGCAATAAATTCCTAGCCAACATTCGAGAGACCGATGCCATCTGCCAAGTAATTCGAGTCTTTAACGATGGCGATGTAGTCCATGTCGATGGGCGAGTGGATCCAGCAAGTGATATCGAAACTATCAATACCGAACTTGCGCTCGCAGATCTTCAATCAATCGAAAAAGCTATTCCACGCCTAGAAAAAGAAGCCCGTCAAAATAAAGAGAAGGCAGCTCTCCTTGAAGAACTTAAGAAAGCTAACGCAGTTTTAGAATCAGGTAAGCCAATCTCATCCGCAAACCTTGATTTAGAAATTCTCAAAGAGATTCACTTGTTAACTGCAAAACCATTCTTATATGTCTTCAATGTAGATGCCGCTGAATTAAATGATGCAGAATTAAAGAAGAAGCTGCAAGCAATTGTCGCACCATCTGAAGCGATCTTCTTAGATGCAAAAACCGAAGCAGAACTCGCCGAACTTCCGGATGAGGATGCAAAAGAGTTACTTGAATCAATTGGTCTTAAAGAACCAGGACTTGCAACACTTGCTCGCGTTGGTTTTAACACTTTAGGTTTGCAAACTTATTTAACCGCTGGCCCAAAAGAAGCCCGTGCATGGACAATTCATAAGGGCGATACAGCACCAGTAGCTGCAGGTGTAATTCATACTGATTTCCAAAAAGGTTTTATCAAAGCAGAAGTAGTTCACTTCAAGGATCTTGTCGAACATGGCTCGATGCAGAAGGCGAAAGAGCACGGAAAGGTGCGCATGGAAGGCAAGGAGTATGTAATGCAAGATGGCGACGTGGTGGAGTTTCGATTCAATGTCTAGAACGCAAGAGCATCTAAAAGATCTGCCGTTAAAGAGCAGAGATTCAATTCGCAATGTAGCAATCATTGCGCACGTTGACCATGGCAAGACCACTTTGGTTGATGCGATGCTCTGGCAATCAGGCGCCTTCGCAGCTCATAAGAAGCAAGAAGAGGGCCAAGATCGAATGATGGATTCGATGGACCTAGAACGCGAAAAGGGAATCACGATCCTTGCAAAGAACACTGCAGTAAAGCGCGGAGATAAAGTCATCAACATTATTGATACTCCTGGCCACGCAGATTTCGGTGGCGAAGTAGAACGCGGATTAGAAATGGTCGACGGAGTTATCTTGTTGGTGGATGCATCTGAAGGACCACTGCCTCAGACAAGATTCGTACTTCGCAAAGCGCTATCAAAGAATCTTCCAGTTATTTTGGTTATCAATAAAGTTGATCGACCTGATTCTCGTATCGCAGAGGTCGTGGATGAGGCATATGAACTCTTCTTGGATTTGGATGCGCGCGAAGATCAAATTGAATTCCCAGTTGTGTATGCATCTGCAAAGGCAGGTCGTGCATCGCTAAATCGCCCAGATAATGGTGGGCTACCTGATGCTGAGAATCTAGATGTCTTATTTGAAACCATCTATAAAACAATCCCAGCGCCGCAGTATCACGAAGGTGCTCCTCTTCAAGCACACGTAACTA
>CAYFJY010000040.1:5985-8401 GCA_964343665.1 uncultured Actinomycetes bacterium
ACAATCCCAGCGCCGCAGTATCACGAAGGTGCTCCTCTTCAAGCACACGTAACTAACTTGGATTCCTCGCCTTATCTTGGTCGCTTGGCACTCTGCCGAGTGCACGAAGGTGAAATTTCAAAGGGCCAGACAGTTGCTTGGATTAAAACTGATGGTTCCATTCAAAAGGTGAAGATCTCTGAGCTATTGATGACTGAGGCTTTGGAGCGCGTACCTGCAGAGAAGGCAGGCCCTGGTGACATCATCGCTATTGCAGGAATCGAAACAATTACATTGGGTGAAACTCTTGCTGATTCTGAGAATTCACATCCATTGCCATTGATTACCGTTGATGATCCATCGATTTCGATGACGATTGGTATCAATACCTCACCACTTGCAGGCCAATCAGGAAAGTTGTTGACTGCGCGTCAAGTAAAGGATCGCTTAGATAAAGAGTTAATTGGTAACGTCTCATTGCGAATTTTCAATACAGATCGCCCAGATGCATGGGAAGTCCAAGGTCGTGGTGAGCTACAACTTGCAGTATTAGTTGAGATTATGAAGCGCGAAGGTTTTGAATTAACAATTGGTAAGCCACAAGTAGTTACAAAGACTATTGATGGCAAGGTTCACGAACCGATGGAGCGCTTAACAATCGATGCGCCTGAAGAGTATTTAGGTGTGATCACACAGTTGATGGCGCTTCGTAAAGGTCGCATGGAGCAGATGGTCAATCACGGAACCGGATGGATCCGCTTGGATTGGCGCGTTCCATCGCGTGGTTTGATTGGTTTTAGAACTGAGTTCTTAACTGAGACTCGTGGCACTGGATTACTTCACCATGTCTTTGATGGTTATGAACCCTGGCACGGAGAGCTACGCACTCGTCCAACCGGTTCGCTTGTAGCCGATCGTCGTGGTGTTTCTACTTCATATGCAATCGCTGCGATACAAGAGCGCGGTTCAATTTTCATCGAACCAGGTATGGAAGTTTATGAAGGTATGGTGATTGGTGAGAATTCACGCGCAGATGACATGGATGTAAATGCAGTGCGCGAAAAGAAGTTAACCAATATGCGTGCATCCGGTAGCGATGAGGCAGAGAAGCTGATTCCGCCTAAGAAATTAAATATGGAAGGCGCTCTTGAATTCTGCGCTGAAGATGAGTGCGTAGAGGTAACTCCTGCGATTGTGCGTATTCGCAAAGTAATCCTTGATCAAGGCGAACGTGCACGCGCAGCATCCAGAGCGAAGAAAGCCAATCAGAACGCATGAAAGCAGTACAGATAACTCAATTCGGTGGCCCAGATGTCATGCAATATCTGGAATTACCAGATCCAACTCCTGGTTCAAATGAAGTTTTGATAGATGTAACTGCTATTGGCATCAATTACGCAGATACACATCAGACTGAGAATTCATATCTATCTGCACAGACTCTGCCAATGATCCCAGGTTTAGAGGTCACTGGTTTAGTAGATGGAAAGCGATTCTTGGCGCCTGTTTCTAGCGGCGGTTATGCGCAGAAAGCAGTTGTAAACAAATATGCACTTATTGAAATTCCAGATGGAGTCACCGACCAACAAGCATTGTGCATGTTGGTACAAGGAACTACCGCTTGGCATATTTTGAAGACAGTCGGACATTTAAAGGCCGGTGAAAGCGTAGTAATCCATGCTGCAGCAGGTGGGGTAGGTTCGCTTGCAATTCAATTGGCCAAATTATGGGGCGGCAAAGTAATTGCAGTTACCTCTAGCGTTGCCAAGAAAAAACTAGCTAAGGAACTTGGCGCAGATGTGGTTATCGATTCAAACACCGATAATTTGAAAGAGAATATTCTTAATGCCAACGGCGGTAAACCAGTTGATTTAGTACTTGAGATGGTGGGCGGTAAGACCACCGATACCTCTTTGGATGTACTTGCACCATTTGGTCGAATGATCGTTTATGGCGTTGCATCACGAACACCTGCACAAGTTGTTCATCCTGCATCTTTAATGGGAGGCAGCAAAACAATCACTGGCTTCTGGTTGGCGCATTGCTTTGGTAATAAAGAGTTATTAAATAATGTGATTGCTGATTTATTTAAATTGGTGATTGAAGGCAAATTAAAACCAGTAATTGGAGCGACCTATCCATTAAGTCGTGCAGTTGATGCTCATAAAGCGATGTTGGCTCGTGAAACCACAGGAAAAATCACTTTAGATCCGAGAGAATAGGTACGGATTTCGCACATTAATAATGTGCAGGTAACCTTGCCTCCGACCAGCCCCCCTAGCTCAGTCGGTAGAGCGTTTCCATGGTAAGGAAAAGGTCACCGGTCCGATTCCGGTGGGGGGCTCGAAATAACTTTGGCGGGGTAGCTCAGCTTGGTAGAGCAAGCGGCTCATAATCGCTGTGTCGTGGGTTCAAATCCCGCCCTCGCTACCAAGAA
>CAYFJY010000041.1:0-8189 GCA_964343665.1 uncultured Actinomycetes bacterium
CGCTGACCCGCAACCGTTAAAGCCGGATTACCTGCACTTCGAATGAATCGACCGCCCGCCGAGGATTGCGGGGCTAGGCATCAAAACTTTGCAGAACGTCGTTCGCTTTAATTGCTAGATAATAGCTAAAAAGAGCGGGCGATTTTTTATTTGTTTTAATGAAAGCCCAGTAAGTCTTCCTAATCAACAATTAATCGAAGTTAATTTCGATTAATTGAAAGGAACTCTTAAATGAGCAAGTTACATATTCAGTTATCTTTTAAATCTAGATTCGCTGCGATTACTTCGTTACTTCTAACATTGATTGCTTCAAATACCTTATTAGCCTTTCCTGCTCATGCAGCAGATGAAAAGGGATGGCGTTATTGGGGTTATTTCCAAGCAGCCCCTGGCACAAATAGTTGGAGTTATGCCACAACTGGGCCAGCTGGATCAACGCCAAAGGATGGCTCGGTTGAGGGGTGGAAATTCTCTTTCTCGAGCGACACCGTTGATACCGGTAATCCATCATTGAAACCAAATTTCAAAGCAACATGCGCAGGTGTCGCACCTCAATCTGGCATGTCACGTATCGCAGTAGTAGTTGATTTTGGCTCAAGAGCGATTGCTCCAAAAGGAGAAACTGTTCAAGCCACCATCCGTCAATGCGTAACCGTAAAAAATGGCACAAATGGTTTTGAGGTTCTAAACAAAGTAATTCCCATTCGAACCAACTCCTCTGGTTTCGTCTGTGGCTTAAATAATTACCCAGCCAAGGAGTGCAGCACAGAGATTTCTACCCCAAAGTCTCTAAAGCGCAAATAGTTTGGAATTAGAGAGAGGTTTGAAGCATTAAGAAATTGCATCCAGTTACATGGTGGCTATGGGCAGCGCTTGTGGCCACCGCTTTGGTGCGCCTACAAAATAACTGGTTGACTTTAGGCCTCTTAATTGGAGTTTCTTTCTTAGTATACAAATATAAATCTGAAGGTCCGTGGTCCAGTAGTTATAATTGGGCGCTAAAGCTAATTCTCTTTGTAATTACTTTTCGTGTACTAATCGGCTTGATAATTGGGGTTCCGGTGCCTGGTCACACGATCTTCTCATTGCCCCAAATACCGCTGCCAAAATGGATGGCCGGAATTACTTTAGGTGGTCCAGTCACTTGGGAGCGTGTCAGTTCGACAATCATTGAAAGTTTAAATATCGCAAGCGTCATCGCGCTCTTTGGCGCAGCTACCGCTCTTACAAATCCTCGCGCCCTTCTCCGTTCAATTCCGCCGCTTTTTTATGAAGTGGGGATGGTTCTGGTTATAGCAACAAATCTAACTCCGCAACTTGTCGCAAACGCCAAACGTATTCGGGTGGCACAAGAAGTTCGAGGAATTAACAGAAGTAGATTTCTTTCATGGCGGCAGATTGCGATGCCACTACTTGAAGATTCTCTTGCAAGAGCCCTTGATCTTGCCGCTGCCATGGATTCTCGAGGTTATGGGCTAAAAAGAAGTAGAAGCAGATATCGCCCGCACCGCTTTCAAATTAAAGATGGCCTAATTGTTGTAAGCGCAATAGCTCTATTGGTGGCATCGTTATGATCAAATTCCAGAACGTATCACTTATATATCCAACTGCAGAGAGAACAATTCTTGATAATTTGAATTTTGAAATTGGAGAAGGCGAATTCGTCTTACTTATCGGCGAGACGGGTATCGGAAAAAGTTCTGTTCTGAAATTATTAAATGGTCTGGTTCCACACCATACCGGCGGCATTCTGGCTGGCAATGTAGAGGTTGCTGGGTTCTCGACTCGAAATGTACGCCCAGGTGAACTTGCAGAGCTAATCGGCATAGTCGGCCAGAATCCGATAAATGGATTTGTCAGCGATGTTGTCGAAGATGAGCTCGCCTTCTCAATGGAATCTTTAAATCTTCCTGAAGAGGTCATGCGTAAGCGCATCGAAGAGATTCTTGATTTGCTAAGTCTTCATTCAATTAGGGATAGAAAGATCGCAACATTATCTGGGGGCGAACAGCAACGTGTAGCAATTGGAGCTGCAATGGTTCTACATCCAAAAATCTTGGTGCTAGATGAACCAACAAGTGCTTTAGATCCTGTTGCGGCAGAAGAAGTTTTAGCAATTTTGCAGAGACTAGTGCATGACCTCGGGATCACAGTAATCATTGCCGAACATAGATTAGAACGAGTGATTGGTTACGTTGATACAGTGATAGAGATTGGCAAAGATGGCGCAACCAGAATTGGAAAACCAGAAGAGATTCTCAAAGACTCAAAGATCGCACCTCCTATCGTCAAGTTGGCCAGAGCTCTCAAATTGCCGAAGATTGCGCTTTCAGTTAGAGATCTACGTAAAGAAACAGAGGAGATAAGAACTAATGGAAGAGATATCTCTTTTGAGTCGAGATTAACTGGATCTCCGCTGATCACCACTGAAAAATTAAATGTTAAATACGGATCAAAGTTGGCGCTTTCGCCAATTGATTTACAAATTAGTAGCGGCGAAGTAGTCGCACTCATGGGCAGAAACGGTGCCGGTAAAAGCTCACTAATAAAAGCGCTTTTGGGTGTTATCGAATTCGAAGGTGAAGTAAATAAGTTTGCCAAACGAAACGGATATATCCCGCAGGACGCCAATGATCTGCTCTATCACCAAAGCGTGGCTGCTGAATGCGAACAAACTGATAGCGATAACAACTTAACTAAGGGCACAACCTTTGCATTGCTGCAGCAACTTGCGCCGACCATCTCGCTAAATTCGCACCCAAGAGATCTCTCTGAAGGACAGAGACTTGCATTGGTCTTATCAATCGTGCTCTCCCCAAATCCAGATATCTTGATTTTGGATGAGCCGACTCGCGGTTTGGACTATCAATCTAAAGCATTGCTGATCAATCAATTAACGGCTCGAGCAAAGAGCGGATCGGCGGTCTTGATTGCAACGCATGATGTTGAATTGGTTGCAGAATTAGCGAGCAGAATAATCATCTTGGCCGACGGCGAATTAGTAGCAGATGGTCCAGCAATAGATGTGTTACTTGCATCTCCAGCATTTGCGCCACAAGTTACCAAAGTTATGTCACCGAGAAAATGGTTGACGGTTTCAGATGTATTAAGGGCTAACGAATGAGAACTTCAGATATTTTTAAGTTCACTGCGTTCAAATATTTCGCCTTACTTGCTACATCAACTTTAAGCGCTCTGGGTTTCTTCTGGCCCTTTATAAATTCAAACGATAGACCAGAGATTTTCTTTTGGTTAGCAACTCCAATTGCATTTTTAATACTCATGGCAATCATCGGACAGGCAAAATTTGATGCTAAGTCATTAGCGCTGCTCGCGGTGTTAAGTGCAATCATTGCAGCACTTCGTCCACTAGGCGCTGGTGCTGCTGGAATTGAACCAATGTGGTTTCTTTTAATTTTATCGAGCTACATATTTGGCTCGAGTTTCGGTTTTGTGCTTGGATCAATTTCGATGATGTTATCGGCATTTCTAACAGGTGGTTTTGGACCGTGGCTTCCCTATCAAGTTTTTGCAGCTGGTTGGGTTGGTCTTATTGCAGGATCAATTCCTCAAATCAAGAGATTTAAGAAGTTTGAAATACCTATATTGATGTTCGTAGCGATAATCACCTCAGAAGTATTTGGAATTTTAATGGATCTTCAATTCTGGCCCTGGGCGCTTGGGCCAAAAACCCAGCTCTCGTACTTACCAGGCGAAGCTGTCTCTGAAAATCTAAATAGATTCTTTATTTATCACTTCTCTACATCGATGGCATGGAATGTTCCGAGAGCCATTTTCACTGCAACGCTAATTGCAATCGTTGGCCCAGGAGTTTTACAGGCGCTCAGAAGAAGTGCGAGAAAAGCTAATTTTTCAACAGAGATTCGATTTACTTAACATGCGGTTCGACCATTGGTATTTTAACGATCTCACCTGCTAATTGACGGCCGCGCACATCAATTGTGACTTTATCCCCAATTTTATATTTAGTATCTACCAATCCAAGTGCGATTCCAACCTTCATCGTAGGCGAAAACGTACCAGACGTGGTTTCGCCTACAACTTGGCCATCAACCAAAATCGACATGTGGCCACGTGGAATCCCTCGATCCGATAATTTAATTCCACGTAATCGACGAGGTGCACCAGCTTCATTCTCCGCGCGTAAGGCCTTATCGCCATGGAAGTGAGGTTTATGAAATGCGATTGCCCATTTTGCGCCACCAACTGTTCCGGTGATGCTCTCAGATAGCTCTTGTCCATGTAATGGATAACCCATCTCTGTGCGCAAAGTATCGCGAGCTCCTAAACCGCAAACAAGGCCATCACCTAGTTTTGAAACTATTGCATCCCAAACCTTTGGAGCTTCGTTCCACTTTGGTAACACCTCATATCCATGTTCACCTGAATAACCGGTTCTGCAGACAATTACTGAACATCCATCAATAATGCCGTGGGTGAAAGACATGTAATCGATATCGAGTTTGATGCCTAATGATTCAAGCAGAGTTTTTGATCTTGGCCCTTGAACGGCGATAACACCGTAATCTTCATGTTGATTGACAATCTTCAAATCCGCAGGCGCGTTCTTGGTTAACACTGCGAATACTTTGCTGCAATTAGCTGCATTTGGAACTAGAAAAATATCATCCACACTATTTCTATAGGCGATGATGTCATCTATGACTCCTCCATTGTCATTGCAGAGCAAGTTGTACTGAGCTTCACCATCTTTAATTAGATCTAAATCATTTGTGAGGATGCTATTCACATAATCTTTAGCGCCAGATCCTTTTATCGAAATCTTTCCTAAATGGGATACGTCGAAAATTCCAACTCGATTACGAACTGCATCGTGTTCGGATAGAACTCCACCACCTGGATATTCGATCGGCATCTCCCAGCCTCCGAAATCCGCCATCTTCGCCCCAAGGGCCTTATGTTTTGCATCAAGTGGTGAATGTTTTAAAAGATCCATAGGTGGAGGTTACCGAATACTCCATCTAAGATAGGCAAATGCTCAAGATTAAATACCTTCAAGATGCGGTAAGTGCTGACGCTCTCGTCGTAGGCCTGGCAAAAGGCGCTAAAGGTTTGGAAATTGTTTCCACGCTTAAACTAGATGAGAAAGAGATTCTGCAATCTCTAAATGATTTTGGTGCAACTGGTAAAGCAGATGAAGTCATAAAGCTACCTGGTAGTGCGACCAAAGTTCTTCTCTTCACAGGTTTAGGCAAGGCATCAAAGAGCTACACCTCAGAAACGATTAGAAGAGCTGCTGGAATCGCGGCACAGAGCCTTCATGGTCATAAGAGCGCAATCTTTGCGATTGCAAATGATGCTCGTGCAATGGCAGAAGGCGCCGCACTTGGTTCCTATTCATTCACTGATTTCCGTGGACATACTAAAAAGGAACAGAAGGCTCCCCTTTCAGATATCTATATCGATGCTGACGGCGATGCAAAAATATTGAAGGAGACTGAGATCATTGCAAAGTGGACATTCTTTGTTCGCGATCTAGTCAATATGCCGCCAAGCCATTTGAATCCCAAGAGCTTTGTCGAGATTGTTAGTAAAGCAGCTCGAAAAGTTTCTGGTGTGAAGGTCCGAGCTTGGGATGAGAAGCAATTGAAGTCACAAGGTTTCGGCGGCCTAATTGGTGTGGGACAAGGTTCTGCAAATCCTCCACGTTTATTACAACTTACCTACAAACCAGCAAAATCTTCGCGCAATCTTGCTTATGTTGGAAAAGGAATCACTTTCGATTCTGGCGGCTTAGCGCTAAAGCCTGCGCTAAATATGGATGAGATGAAAGGCGACATGACTGGCGCGGCAACAGTTTGTGGAGCGCTCCTTGCTATCGCAGAGTTAAAGATTCCAGTTGCTTTGGAAGCATATGCAGCTTTGGCAGAGAACATGGTTTCGGACACTGCTACTCGACCATCTGATGTTATAACAATTTATGGTGGTAAGACTGTTGAGGTATTAAACCCAGATGCTGAGGGTCGTTTAGTTCTCGCAGATGCACTTGTAAAGGCGCAAGAAAATAAGAAATTGGACGCGATTGTCGACGTTGCAACTTTAACTGGCGCAAAAGTGGTTGCACTCGGAACTCGCTATTCAGCTGTAATGACGAATAATGATGATCTATGTGCTGAGTTCTTAGATGCGACTGACATAAGTGGCGAACAATTCTGGCAACTTCCACTTCCAGAAGAACTTCGCGCATCACTTGATACACCAGTTGCAGATATTGCAAATATCGGCGAACGAATGGGTGGCGCACTTGTTGCCGGTTTATTCTTGAAAGAGTTCATATTTGACGAGTTACCTTGGTTACATCTAGATATTGCTGGTGTTGAACTAAATACTGGAAAGGCTCATGGCCATACACCAGTTGGTGCAACTGGGGTCGCCATTCGCTCTCTTATTGAGATGGCCAGGTAGCGGATTACCCTTAATCTGCCCCAAGTGGCAGGATTAGCCCAAGGCAAATTTCATTCTGGAGCTAAATAAATGTCATATGACGTTGTAATTCTCGGCGGCGGTTCTGGTGGCTATGCATGCGCACTACGCGCCTCGCAACTTGGATTATCGGTTGCACTTATAGAGGCGGATAAAGTTGGCGGCACCTGTTTGCATCGCGGCTGCATTCCAACTAAAGCACTTCTACATGCAGGCGAAGTTGCAGATAGCACCAGACATGCAAGCGACTTTGGAGTTTCAGCCACTTTCAACTCAATCGATATGAATGGTGTCAACGCTTATAAAGATGGCGTAATTTCAAGACTATACAAAGGTCTCTCAGGATTGGTTAAATCACGCGGCGTCACTTTCGTTGAAGGTTGGGGAAAGTTAATCTCTCAAAATACGGTTGAAGTAAATGGCGTTCAATACACCGGAAAGAATGTAGTTCTAGCAACAGGCTCTTATGCCAGAACTCTTCCGGGCTTAGATATTGATGGAAAGCGCGTCATAACATCCGATCAAGCGTTAAACATGGATTATGTTCCAAAGAGCGTAATCGTCCTTGGTGGCGGCGTAATTGGATGTGAATTTGCATCAGTATGGAAATCATTTGGCGCAGATGTAACCATCATTGAAGCGTTACCAAGATTGGTAGCACTTGAAGATGAGACCTCTTCCAAGCAATTAGAGCGCGCATTTAGAAAACGCAAGATTGAATTTGAGGTAGGCAGTAAGTTCCAATCACACACGGTTAATGCTGATGGAGTTACCGTGACCTTGGAGAACGGAAAATCATTTACTGCAGAGTTGCTATTAGTCGCAGTTGGTCGCGGACCAGTCTCTGCGGGCATTGGTTATGAAGAACAGGGCATCAAGATGGATCGCGGTTATGTGCTCGTAGATAACAAGTGCCGCACCAACGTTCCTGGAATCTGGGCAGTCGGAGATTTGATCCCGACCTTGCAGCTTGCACACGTTGGATTCCAAGAAGGAATCATGGTTGCAGAAGAGATTGCAGGTTTAAACCCTCGTCCAATTAATTATGACGGAGTTCCAAGAGTTACCTACTCAGAGCCAGAGGTGGCTTCGGTCGGATTATCAACTGCAAAAGCTAAAGAGCTTGGCTATGAAATAGAAGAGATCTCATACGACTTGGCAGGTAATGGAAAGTCGCAGATTTTAAAAACTGCAGGATCAATAAAAATTGTTCAACAAAAAGGCGGACCAGTTCTTGGTATCCATATGGTTGGTGCCAGAGTTGGCGAATTGATCGGCGAAGCCCAAATCATTTATAACTGGGAAGCAAACGCACAGGATGTGGCTCCATATGTCCACGCTCATCCAACTATGAATGAGGCTATGGGCGAAGCATTCCTTGCACTGGCTGGCAAACCACTACACGCGCACGGATAATTGGCTAAAAGAAAAAGATTAAAAGCTAGATAAAAGGGAAAGAAGAGACGATGTCATTCTCAGTAACAATGCCAGCACTTGGCGAATCAGTTACCGAAGGAACAGTTACACGTTGGCTCAAGAATGAGGGCGACGTTGTCGCTGTCGATGAACCGCTCCTAGAAGTTTCAACTGACAAGGTTGATACTGAAATTCCATCTCCTGCAGCTGGCGTATTACAGAAGATTGTGGTTGGTCCAGATCAAACCGTTGCTGTTGGAACAGAGTTAGCGATTATCGCAACTGATGGCGCTGCATCAACTTCTGCA
>CAYFJY010000042.1:0-7885 GCA_964343665.1 uncultured Actinomycetes bacterium
ATTGCTAAACGACGCTTTGACATTTAGTTACCTTTCGAAAAGTCGATACATAAATAGATCTTTTGATCTGTGGGTTCATGTATCTAGGTGGGGGAAATTTATAGGCGGATGACTGAAATATGAATACCTGTAACCAAATCTTAATAATTGGCCGCTTCAAGTAGAATGTGAAAATGGCCTCACCTCAAGAGCAGCTAATCACTCAGATTAGGTCGGCTATTGAACAGGCTCTGAAAATCGAGTTCAGGGGAGATATCCCGCTGGAGCGCCCCAAGAATCGCGATCATGGCGACTATGCCTCATCTATCGCGCTTCAATTGGCCAAAACTGCAGGTAAGGCGCCTCGACAAATTGCAGAGGCGCTCGCTTCGGAACTTTCGGTCCAACCTAATATCGCGAAGGTCGATATCGCAGGACCAGGTTTCATCAACTTCACTTTAAATCGTGCAAGCCAAGCTGAATTAATAAATTCGATCCTGCAATCAGGTAATAGTTATGGACATGGCTCAACACTTGCAGGGATTAATTTCAATGTTGAATTTATCAGCGCTAATCCCACAGGTCCTCTACACCTTGGGCACACGCGCTGGGCTGCGGTAGGAGATGCAATAGCAAGAGTTTTAAGTGCAGCTGGTGCCAATGTCACGCGAGAGTTTTACATAAATGATCGTGGCGTTCAGATGGATCTATTTGGCGAATCAGTACGTGCTGCTGCTCACGGAAATCCAATTCCTGAAGATGGATACCAAGGGGAATACATCAGCGATATCGCAAAGATATTAATAAAAGATGACACTTCAATTTTGAATCTGCCTGAAGAGCAACAGAGAATTGAATTTCGTGAACGTGCGTACAAGTGGCAACTTGAAGATCACCAAAGGGTCTTAAGGAAATTTAATACCAATTTCGACATTTGGTTCTCTGAGCGCTCGCTTCATGAAAGTGGTGCGGTGGAACATGGCTTAGATCAATTGAAACGTAAAGGTCATGTATTCGAGGCAGATGGCGCTACATGGTTACGAACAACGGATTTTGGCGATGATAAGGATCGTGTATTACTTAAAGCGGATGGCACCTACACATATTTCACCTCAGATACCGCTTATTACATAAGTAAACGAGAGCGCGGTTTTGATATCTGTATTTATTTATTAGGTGCAGACCACCATGGTTATGTAGGCCGTTTAAAGGCGATTGCCCAATGTAATAATGACAATCCAGATGTTGTTGAAGTACTTATTGGCCAATTAGTTAAGATCATGAAAAATGGCCAAGAAGTTAAACTGTCAAAGCGCGCCGGAACGATAATTACTTTGGAAGATATCGTTGAAGAAGTGGGTGTAGATGCAGCGCGTTACACCCTAATTCGTTATCCGACTGATTCTCCGATGGTTATGGATATAGAGTTGTTAAAAGCGCGTACTAACGATAACCCTGTTTATTACGTCCAATATGCGCATGCACGTATCGCCGCTGTGCTTAGAAATGGCGATGAACTCGGAATCAAAGTAGGAGATTTCAACACCTCTCAATTAGTTCACGAGCGAGAGATTGAATTACTTGGCGCGCTATCAGATTTTCCAATTGTGCTTGAGACTGCAGCACAATTGCGAGAGCCTCATCGCGTCGCACGATATCTAGAAGAATTAGCCGGTGCGTACCACCGCTTCTATGCAGATTGCCGCGTTTTGCCGATAGGCGATGAAGTCACAAATGATCTTCATGCGGCTCGAATAAATCTGTGTGCGGCAACTCGTCAAGTATTGGAGAATGGTCTCTCTCTATTAGGCGTTAGCGCGCCAGAGCGGATGTAGATGTCACATAATCCATGGTCGGCAAATACAAGATTTGTCGATGGCCAATTGATGATTGCAGGTAAGAGCGCAATCGATTTGGCGCGTGAATTTGGCACTCCAGTTTTCATTCTTGATGAAGAAGATTTTAAAGATCGTGCAAAAGCTTTCCGAGATGCTATGAATAATTCATTCCAATCTTCAATGGTTTACTACGCATCAAAAGCATTCACTTGTAAGCAAATAGCTCGTTGGATTGAAGAACTGGGAATGGGTCTGGATGTCGCGACGGGCGGAGAGCTTGAGGTTGCTCTTTCAGTTAATTTCCCACCTGATCGCATTGAGGTTCACGGAAATAATAAATCACTCTCAGAGATAGATCGCGCTGTTCAAGTTGGAGTCGGAATTATTGTGATCGATTCTCTTTGGGAGATACCTAGAATCGCATCAGCTGCCAAAACACATAACAGAGTTCAATCCGTAATGCTCCGCTTAAATCCTGGCGTAGAAGCGCATACCATCGAAGCAATTGCTACGGCGCATGAAGATGTGAAATTCGGTCTATCTATAGCAAGCGGCATGGCTTGGGATGCAGTCAAAGAGATTGCCAAATATCCAGAGTTAGATTTCCGTGGAGTTCACGCGCACATCGGCTCTCAAATTTTCAATATGGATGGACATCGATTGACTATCGAGCGGTTGTTAGATTTCATGGCTAGATATCGCGATGAATTCAATCGCGAATTACCAGATGTTGATTTCGGTGGAGGATTCGGAATCGTTTACACCGCTGAAGACGCACCGCTTGCAATAGGCGATTCGATTTCTCAAATCAAAGATGCAATAGTCGAAGGATGTGCTGCAAGAAATTTAAAGATTCCACATATTGCTATAGAACCAGGTCGTTCGATTGTTGGCCCATCCATGTGCACTATTTATGAAATAGGTACAACGAAAATGGTGCAGCTCGACCAAGGAAATCGCAATTACATCTCAGTAGATGGTGGCATGTCTGACAACATTCGCCCTGCTCTATATGGAGCAATGTATGAAGCGCATTTAGCCAACCGAGTATCCAAAGCAACTCCAATCTCATCTAGATTGGTCGGTAAACATTGCGAAACAGGTGATATCTTGATCAGAGATATCGATTTGCCTTCTGATATAACTCCTGGAGATTTAATAGCAGTACCAGCAACTGGTGCATATAACCGAAGCATGGCAAGCAATTACAACCACGTTCCAAGACCTCCAGTTGTTGCTGTGCGAAATGGAGAAGCCAAGGTGATAGTGCGCCGAGAAACTTATGAAGATCTACTCCGTTTGGACGTATGAAAGAATGACCAAGTGAAGACCATCAAAATCGGAATGCTCGGCTGCGGAGTAGTCGGTGGCTCAGTTGCACGCGAATTAGCAACAAATAGCGATGACCTCGCGGCACGCTCGGGTGCAAAACTGGAATTGGTCAAAGTTGCAGTTCGGACACCTGGAAAGCGTGACGGTGTCTCTGAAAAATTGATTACGACTGATGCCAATTCTGTAGTAACAGATCCAGCAATCGAATTGGTTATCGAAGTTATGGGCGGAATCGAACCTGCACGTGAATTGATATTGAAGGCGATACAAAATGGTAAATCGGTTGTGACTGCAAATAAGGCGCTGCTTGCATCTCACGGAGCAGATTTGTATAACGCGGCAGAAAAGGCAGGCGTAGATTTATATTACGAAGCAGCAGTTGCCGGCGCGATTCCTATCATCAGACCACTTAGAGAATCTCTTGTAGGTGATCGGATTAATCGCGTTATGGGAATCGTTAATGGAACAACAAATTTCATTCTTACCAAAATGGATGAAGAGGGCTTGCCTTTTGATGTTGTATTGAAAGAGGCGCAAGCTCTTGGTTATGCAGAGGCAGATCCAACAGCCGATATCGAGGGCCATGATGCAGCGGCAAAGGCTGCGATTCTGGCTGGCCTGGCATTTCATAGTCGCGTAACTGCAAATGATGTTGCATGCGAAGGAATCTCAAAATTAACAGCGCAAGATGTCGCTACTGCAAAATCTATGAACAAGACCATTAAATTAATCGCGGAGGCAAAACGCACTGATCAAGGAATCGCAGTTCGAGTATGTCCGATGATGTTAGATCGCAGCCATCCGCTTGCTTCAGTGCGCGAAGCATTTAATGCAGTTTTCGTTGAATCCGAAGGTGCTGGTCAATTAATGTTCTATGGACGTGGTGCTGGCGGTGCGCCAACTGCATCAGCGGTTCTTGGAGATGTGGTTGCTGTTTCACGTCATTTAGTGGCCGGAAGTAAAGGTCCAGCAGAATCTGATTATGCTGATCTAGGAATTGCGCCCCAGGGAGCTGCATATACAAAGTATGCAATTCGTTTATCAGTGACCGATAAGCCTGGTGTATTGGCTAACGTGGCAAATACCTTTGCAAGTGAGGGCGTTTCAATTCAAACTGTTCGACAGACAGGGCGTGGAGATGAAGCTGAATTAACAGTGGTCACTCACCGCGGGACAGAAGCTGCGCTTCAAGCGACAGTGAAGAAACTCGCAAGCTTAGATGTTGTTAGAGAAGTTGAGAGCGTTATTAGAGTCGAAGGATCTGCTTCGTGATTCTTCCTAAAGTATTAGATTTATTTAATAACAAATTTAGTAACAAATCTGGTGCGCACCAGTGGCGTGGTGTTATTGAAGAGTATCGCGATCGACTTCCGGTAAGCAGTAAGACCCCTATCGTGACGCTTCGCGAAGGTGGTACTCCATTTATTGAAGCAAGCAATCTCTCGAAGATGCTTGGAAATGAGATTTGGTTGAAGTTTGAAGGCGCAAATCCAACTGGATCTTTTAAAGATCGTGGAATGACAATGGCCATCTCGAAAGCTGCCGAAGATGGTGCAAAAGCAGTTATCTGCGCATCGACAGGCAATACCTCAGCATCAGCTGCTGCGTATGCAGCTCATGCAAATATGGTGCCAGCAGTTTTAATCCCACAAGGAAAAATTGCTATGGGCAAATTAGCTCAAGCAGTTGTGCATGGCTCGAAGATTCTGCAAGTAGATGGAAATTTTGATGATTGTTTGGAACTTGCAAAGAAGCTATCCGAGAATTACCCAGTTGCACTTGTTAACTCTGTTAATCCTTATCGAATCGAAGGTCAGAAGACGGCATCATTCGAAGTTATTGACTTTTTAAATGATGCTCCTGATTACCATGTCTTACCAGTTGGAAATGCTGGAAATATAACCGCATATTGGAAAGGTTATCTGGAGTATCGCGAGGATCGTAAATCATCGCGTTTGCCAAAGATGTGGGGATTCCAAGCAGATGGCGCGGCTCCGATCGTTCGCGGGGAAGTTGTGAAGAAACCGGAAACAATTGCAACTGCAATTCGAATCGGTAATCCAGCGTCATGGCAAGGCGCAACAAATGCGCGCGATATGTCCGGTGGATTGATTGATTCAGTTACAGATGAAGAGATTCTGAATGCCTACAGATTGTTAGCTTCAAAAGAAGGCGTTTTCGTCGAACCTTCATCGGCTGCCGGCATTGCAGGGCTAATCAAGCATCAATCAAAAGGAACGCTGCCAAAAGGAAAGCGAATCGTCGTAACCGTTACAGGTCATGGTCTTAAAGATATTCAATGGGCTCTGGAATCCGCTGCAGATCCGATAGTCGTTCCGGTCGATGCGAAAGTTGCGGCAGAGAAATTAGGACTTGCATAAATGTCTCGCTTAACTTTCCGCGCCAGCGCATATGAAGTTAAAGTTCCTGCTACTTCAGCAAATTTAGGACCTGGATTTGATTCTTTCGCAATTGCACTAGAAAAGCGCGATCGATATATCGCACAAATATTGGATGAAAAATCTCTAGATATCGATGTTGTAGGCGAAGGCTCCGAAGAAGTTCCGCGCGATGAGAAGAATCTAGTTGTAAAAGCAATACACAAGGGATGGGAGTTCTTGGGATTACCTAAGAAGGAGTATCCGGGGCTTGCTCTTCGTGCACTTAACAATCTTCCACATGGCCGTGGCCTTGGTTCATCTGCTAGCGCAATCGTCGGCGGACTAGCACTTTCACGATCTTTAATTGTTGGTGGAAGCGAACGCATGAGCGACAATGATTTGCTGACTCTTGCATCAGAAATGGAAGGTCATCCAGATAATGTTGCGGCAGCATTATTTGGTGGGGCAGTTTTATCTTGGTCAGGCGATGAATTTTCGGATGCAATCAAATTAGAAGTATCTCCAAGAATCACCGCAGTTGCTTTTATTCCATCTAATCATGTGCCGACATCAAAAGCCCGTAAAATGTTGCCTGATGTGATCCCTCATGCAGATGCGGTTCAGAATTCAATTAATACGGCAATACTCACTCAAGCACTAACCAGCAGACCAGATTTATTATTGAGAGCAACCGAAGATTATTTACATCAGTCATATCGTGAAGCTGCAATGCCAAAGTCATATGCGCTGATGAAGAAACTTCGCGCGGCTGGTGTTCCTGCATTTATATCAGGCGCTGGACCAACTGTCTTAGCTCTTCTAGTTGATGCTGATCTTCATAATGACATCGAGATGGGTGATTTGATAAAGGCTGCAGGTGCGGGATTTTCCGTTGAAAATATGGATATTTCCCCTGTAGGTTGCCAGGTTTCCAATATCTAATTGCTCTGCTAGGCTTCGGGTATCAGTTCGGCCGATTTGGCCAAATATTACTGATAATCCAAAATCACTTTAAATTTCTCTATAGAGAATTTTAGATAAACCACAATTTACAAGGATATAAATGTCAGAAGATACAAAGGTTCGTTCCGAAAGCCCTGAACTTGCTGCGATGACACTTCCGCAGTTAAAGAAGGTTGCTGCTCAATTAGGAATCGATGGAGCCGCCAAGATGGCAAAGGGTTCTCTAGTAGATGCGATAGCAGATTTACAAGCGCGCAATCGTGAGACAGCAAAGGCCGAGAAAGAGGCGGCACGCGCAGAACGCGATGCTCGCCGCGCAGAGAGAAATAACAATAGCGATAAGAATTCAGATAACGATCGTGAAGATCGTGGTGACCGCAATGATCGCAATGATCGCAATGACCGTGACGAGAATGATGGAGAATTTCGCCGTGGTCGCGATCGCCATCGTGGTCGCGATCGCCATCGTAATCGTGAAGATCGCGGCGAACCGGTAATTAGCGAAGATGATGTGCTGCTTCCTGTGGGTGGGCTATTAGATATCCTCGAAAATTACGCATTCGTTCGTACCAGTGGCTATCTACCGAGCCAAAATGATGTTTATGTTTCAATGCAGCAGGTCCGTAAATTCGCACTTCGTAAAGGCGATGTCGTTACGGGTGCAGTACGTCAACCACGAGAAGGCGAGCGTCGCGAGAAGTTCAATGCTCTGGTTCGTTTAGACACCATCAACGGAGTAGCACCAGATGAGGCGCGCAATCGCGTTGATTTTGCAAAGCTAATTCCGTTATATCCTCAAGAGCGACTAAGACTTGAAACCCAACCGAATATCCTAACTACACGTGTAATCGATTTAATCGCGCCAATTGGTAAAGGACAACGCGGGCTGATTGTTTCACCTCCAAAGGCTGGTAAGACAATGGTCTTGCAGTCGATTGCAAATGCAATTACTGCAAATAATCCGGAATGTCACCTGATGGTTGTGTTGGTTGATGAACGTCCAGAAGAAGTTACCGACATGCAACGCTCTGTAAAAGGCGAAGTAATTGCATCAACTTTCGATCGTCCAGCTGACGATCACACCACTGTTGCAGAATTAGCAATCGAACGTGCAAAACGATTGGTAGAACTTGGCCATGACGTCGTGGTTCTACTTGATTCAATTACACGTCTAGGTCGCGCCTACAACATCGCAGCTCCTGCATCTGGTCGCATCTTGTCTGGTGGCGTTGACTCTGCAGCCTTATATCCACCAAAGAAGTTCTTTGGTGCCGCTCGTAACATTGAGGATGGCGGTTCATTAACAATTCTTGCTACTGCACTTGTTGAAACTGGTTCTAAGATGGATGAAGTTATCTTTGAAGAGTTCAAGGGCACCGGTAACATGGAATT
>CAYFJY010000043.1:0-7620 GCA_964343665.1 uncultured Actinomycetes bacterium
ATATTGGGTACTTTGAGAGGAATCTCCCCTAAATAACCTTGATCATGCGGGTATTGCCCAGGGTATTCGGCTTGGATGACTCTAGATCTAAGAGTTCGGCGATTCCCTCATCATATGAGCGAAGTAGCTGCTGATAAACCTCTGGCTCAACTGGCGCTCCTTGAATCTCTGTAAAACCATGGCGACCAAAGAACTCAGTTTCAAAAGTTAAACAGAATAATTTCTTAACGCCAACCATTTTCGCGCGTTCAATTAATTTTTCAAGAATTTGATGGCCGACACCCTTGCCGCGTAACTCTTCTATAACTGCAACAGTTCTTACTTCAGCCACATCTTCCCAAAGTACGTGCAACGCACCACAACCAACGATTGAATCACCATCTGCTGCAACCACAAATTCTTGAACAGATTCGTAAAGCGTCACAGTTTCTTTAGACAAGATTCGACGTTGCGGTGCATAAAGGTCAATTAATTTACGTATGCCCTTTACATCTGAAGTTCTCGCTGGGCGTATTTCAATTGTCATTAATCTTGCTCTGGCTTAACTAATGGAAAGAGAATCGTCTCTCTAATTCCAAGACCTGTAAGCGCCATTAATAATCTATCGGCGCCCATTCCCATTCCACCCATCGGTGGCATACCAAATTCCATAGCGCGCAAGAAATCTTCATCAAGTGGCATCGCCTCTTCATCGCCCTTTGCACCAAGCCTTGCCTGCTCTTCGAGACGTTCACGTTGGATAACTGGATCGACTAACTCTGAGTAACCGGTTGCTAATTCAAATCCATCGACATAAAGATCCCATTTCTCAACAACACCTGGAATTTCGCGATGATGTCTAACAAGTGGTGAAGTGTCTACTGGGAATCCCATGACAAAAGTCGGTTTAACCAAGGTCTCTTTTCCAACATGTTCGAAAATCTCTTCGGCTAATTTTCCAGTAATCCACTTTGGATCTACTTTCATGCCTAATTTATCTGCGATCTTCTTTAACTCTGCATATGGAGTCAGCGCAGTTACTTCTTGGCCTACTCCTTCGGAAATAACCTCATAGAGCGAAACTTCAGACCAAGTTCCACCTAGATCTGATTGACGTCCATCATGATGAGTGACCACATGAGTGCCAAAGACATCCATCGCTGCGTTTTGAACAAGTTCACGAGTTAATTCAGCGATGGTTCGCCAGTCACCGTATGCTTGATATGACTCAATCATCGCAAACTCTGGAGAGTGGCTTGAATCAGCACCTTCATTTCGAAAATTTCGATTGATTTCAAAGACGCGTTCGATTCCGCCAACAACGCAGCGCTTTAAGAAGAGCTCCGGCGCGATGCGAAGAAAAAGTGGTATGTCGTAAGCGTTCGAATGTGTTTTAAATGGACGCGCTGCCGCACCACCATGCATAACTTGAAGCATTGGTGTTTCGACCTCTAGAAAATCATGCTTTGCAAAGGTGTTACGAAGTGAGGTCATCACTTGCGGACGAATTCGAGCAATCTCACGCGCTTGCGGACGAACTATCAAATCTACATAACGCTGACGAACTCGGGTCTCTTCATTTAGTGGTTTATGTTCTACTGGCAATGGGCGAAGAGATTTAGCTGCCAATGTATATTCTTTTGCCAAAATTGATAATTCGCCACGTTTGGATGTGATTACTTCACCAGTTACTGAGACGATATCGCCTAAATCAATATCTGATTTCCATGAATCAAGTTGATCTTGCCCGACTTTGTCTAAAGAGAGCATTACCTGGAGTTCAGTTCCATCGCCTTCACGAAGATTTGCAAAACAGAGTTTTCCAGTATCGCGCTTAAAAATTATTCTTCCGGTTACCGATTCAATATCACCGGTCGCAACATCTATAGCTAAATCTGCATATTTAGCGCGAATCTCAGCCAAAGTCTTTGTGCGCGGGACAGAGACTGGATATGCCTCTTTACCTGAATCGATTATTCGATCGCGCTTCTCGCGCCTAATGCGCAGTTGCTCTGGAAGATCTTCCTCTTGATTACTCATAACGCGCAGAGTCTATCTAATTACTGATTCCGTTCGTGAATCAAACGAAGTCCAATAAGCGTTAAATCTGGCTCATGTTCGTCTAATGTATCTGCAACACCATAAATCAAAGGTGCCAAGCCGCCGGTTGCAATAACAGTAGGTCTCTCTTTGTATTGATCTTCCAACTCATCAGAGATTCTTGAAACCAAACCATCTACTTGGCCAGCGAAGCCATAAATGGTTCCAGATTGCAAAGCTTCCACTGTGTTTTTGCCGATTACTGACCGCGGTTTAACTAACTCAACTTTTCGAAGTTGTGCTGCTCTCTGTGCAAGTGCATCTACCGATATCTCTATTCCGGGTGCAAGTGCACCGCCCAAAAATTCTCCTTTAGGAGAGACCACATCTAGATTAGTTGAAGTTCCGAAATCAACGACAATTGCAGGTCCGCCATAAAGTGTGTGCGCTGCAAGAGTATTTACGATTCTATCCGCACCTATCTCTTTTGGATTATCGACAAGTAGTGGAACTCCGGTCTTAATTCCTGGTTCAACTATCGTGGTTGGAATATCTGAAAAATAATTAGAGATCATTGTTCGCATTTCGCGTAATGTCGCAGGTACGGTTGAACATATTGATAGACCTGAGATTTCAATTCCTTCGACCAATGCACGCATCTGTAGCCATAATTCATCTGCAGTACTTCTGGGATCGGTCTTTACTCGCCATGAATGAACTAGATCTTCACCAAGAAAAGTTCCTAGAACTGTATTGGTATTTCCGACATCGATTGTAAGTAACATCTAGTACTCCATATTGTCTATTAGTCGAACTCCGCCGATCCAACCAGCAACAATCGCTCTTTGTCTTGGCGCCATCTCTTCTTTGAAATTCTCAGGATTAATAACCGTTGCATAATCTGTTTTCCAGGCTGGTTCGCGCTCTAGTACTTGCTTTAAATTTTCGCGGCCTGATTTCAACGCCTCATAAATAATTGGCGCACGTTCGCGATCTTCTTGTGACAACCTTACATTTCTAGAGGAGAGCGCAAGGCCATCTGGTTCACGCACAATTGGATGAGCCACTATTTCTATCGGTAATTCAAACTTCCCCACCATCTCTTTTATGAGAAATAGTTGCTGAAAGTCTTTCTCTCCAAAGATTGCAAAATCTGGTTTAACTAAATCAAATAGTCGCTTTACAACAGTTAGCATCCCCGTGAAATGTCCAGGCCTAGAAGCGCCTTCAAATAAATCACCAACTGGGCCAGCCTCAATCAAAAGTGGATTTGATGGGTAGATATCTTCATATTCAGGGAACCAAACTTCGGTGGCGCCCGCTTCGATTGCGATTTCACGATCGCTCTCTGGTGTGCGCGGATATTTCATCAAATCCTCAGGGTCATTAAATTGCAATGGATTGACGAAAACACTGACGATCACATTGTCCGTGCGTTTACGGGCAGCAGATATCAGCGCGGCATGCCCAGCATGCAACGCGCCCATCGTCGGGACGAATCCCTTTTCTGCCATTTAACACTCCAGTCCAACTTGGGTACCGGGTACTTAGATAATTATAACTTATTTATTAGCTCAGAAATCTTTCCATGTGTTAAAAGCACAGCATCAGGTTCGATCTCTTGCCAAGGTTCCAAGACAAACTTACGCTCATGAGCGCGAGGGTGCGGAAGTTGAAGTTCATCAGCATTAGATAGAAGTGAGCCATACTGAATTAGATCCAAATCAATTGTGCGCGGACCCCATTTAATTGATCTTTCGCGACCCATTACTTTCTCGATCCCATGAAGTAATTTCATCAATTCTACAGCTGGCAACTCTGATTCGATAATACATACTGCATTTATAAAATCTGGTTGATCTATATATCCGACTGGTTTTGTCGTGTGATAGCTAGATACTGCCAATACTTCTGTTGCCTCTCTTAGAAGTGAGATAGCTAAATCTAAATTCTCTCTTGGATTGTCTAAGTTAGAACCTAGAGCAATTACAGCCTTCATCGAATGCGTTCGATGGTCACAGCAATATCTGCGACCTTTCCATTCACTGGAGCTGAGGGTTTATGAATAGTCACTGAAACCCGATTAATTTTATGGAATTCGAATAAGATACGATCGGCAATTCTTCCTGCTAGATGTTCGATTAATTGGCATGGATCGCTTTTTATATCTTCAATAACCAAATCAACTATCGCTCCGTAATCAACAGTATCTTTTAAATCATCGCTATTTGAAGCGCTCTCCAAATCAAGCTCAGCTCGAATATCAGCGTAGAAATTCTGACCTTCTCGTCTCTCATTTTCGAAAACACCATGAAATCCAAAAGCTTCAATACCATTTAATTCGATGCGATCACTCATAGAACTTGCCCAATAACCTTTATTGCATCGACATGAGGTTTTACCGTATGTGTTCGCACGCCCCAAATATCTTTAGTCGCAAGCCAAGTTGTCAATGCAATTGAAGCACTCTCTCTTTGCGAGGGGTTATCTCCCCCCAGAAATCTCTTACGAGAGCCACCTACGAGAATCGGAAAGCCTAGCTCTTTGAACTTATCGATATTGCGAAGTATCTCCCAATTCTGCTCCGCATTTTTAGCAAATCCTAAACCTGGATCTATAACCAATTTCGTTGGCTCTATCCCTGCAATTAGCGCCGCAGCAACTTGTTTCGTTATTTCGTTGATGACATCTCTAACAACATCTTCATAATTTGCCAGCGAATCCATATCTTTTGACTGGCCGCGCCAATGCATGCATATATATTGGGTTTTCATCGCAGCTGCAGTTGCATGCATAGCTGGATCTGCCAAACCGCCACTAACATCGTTAATTATCTTCGCTCCTGAAGCGACTGCTAGCGCCGCTACTTCGGCGCGCATGGTGTCAACGCTCACAAGCGCACCACTCTTTGCCAATGCATGTATCACTGGAATTATCCGAGTTAATTCCTCATCCATTGATACGCGATCTGCACCAGGTTTAGTTGATTCTCCACCTACATCGATGATTGTGGCTCCCTCATCAATCATCTCTAATCCGCGATCAATAGCTCTCTTTGGGTCTAAGTATTCCCCACCATCTGAAAAAGAATCAGGTGTCACATTAAGAATGCCCATTACCAGGGTCATAAATTATCGATTCGTAATTAGGCTTATTGCCTCTGCACGTGTTGCTGGATTTCTAAGTTCGCCACGAACTGCCGAAGTAACCGTACGAGCTTCTGCTTTTCTGACACCGCGCATCGACATACATAAATGTTCGCAATCAATGATCACAATGACACCTGCGCAATCGAGAATCTCAACCATCGCATCTGCAATCTGAGAAGTTAGACGTTCCTGAACCTGTGGTCTTCGTGCAAATACATCAACTAAACGGGCAATCTTTGAAAGACCTGTAATTTTTCCGTTTGGAATATACCCAACATGTGCTACGCCGTGAAATGGCGTTAAATGATGTTCGCATTGAGAGAAGACTTCAATATCTCTGACAATGACCAGCTCTTCATGTCCAATATCAAAAGTAGTTGTTAAGACATCTTTTGGAGATTGATATAGGCCCGACATATTTTCAGCGTAAGCACGTGCGACCCTGGAAGGAGTTTCCTTCAATCCTTCACGATTTGGATCCTCACCAAGGGCTAGAAGCAATTCACGAATCGCAGCTTCGGCTCGCTCTGCATCATATGGGGCTTTTGCACGTCCATCTTCTGGGCCCATCGAAACAGATTCGATTTTCTCTTTACTCACTATCGCTCTTCTTACGCGTTGGGCGCTTCCTTACCTTATCTGCCTTATCTGTTCTATCTACAGATGCCGATACTGGAATCTCAACAGGTGGCAGTGAAGAAGGTTTACGAGAGCTAGATCCAGTCCACGCTGGGCGTGGTTTTACAGTGCGAACTTTCTTAAAGATGAGTTCGATTTCATCTTTGAGGATTGTCTCTTTCTCAAGAAGCACTAAAACTAACTGATCCAAAATATCTCGATTGACTTCGAGTATGTCAAAAGCTTCTTGATGTGCGTTATCAATCAAATTACGGATTTCGGTATCAACTATTGAAGCAAGATTCTCTGAATAATCACGTTGATGTGAGAGATCGCGTCCAAGGAATGGCTCAGCCGAATTAGTTCCAAGTTTGACTGCGCCAATTGTTTCGGTCATTCCGTATTGAGTAACCATCTGACGAGCAAGTGCGGTTGCTTTTTCGATGTCATTACTTGCACCAGTTGATGGATCGTGGAAGATCAATTCTTCTGCTGCACGTCCACCTAGCGTGTAAGCCAACTGATCTAATAACTGATTTCTGGTAACTGAATACTTATCTTCATCGGGAAGAACCATCGTGTAACCAAGCGCTCTACCGCGAGGCATGATTGTGATCTTATGTACTGGATCTGTATGAGGAAGCGCGTGCGCTACAAGAGCATGTCCACCTTCGTGATATGCAGTTACTCTACGTTCTTCATCGCTCATTACGCGGGTCTTCTTCTGCGGACCAGCCATAACACGATCAATTGATTCATCGATCGCATCCAAAGTGACTGTCTTCTGATTGTTTCTCGCAGTTAATAGCGCTGCTTCATTCAATACGTTGGCTAAATCAGCTCCGGTAAATCCAGGAGTACGTCGAGCTATTGCAAGTAGATCTAAACCTTGTGCAAGAGGTTTATTCTTTGCATGTACTTTAAGAATAGCTTCACGTCCCTTTAGATCTGGACGTTCAACAGGTATCTGACGATCAAAACGACCAGGACGTAGCAGCGCTGGATCTAATACATCTGGGCGGTTAGTTGCGGCAATAAGAATTACTTGAGTTTGATCGTCGAAACCATCCATCTCTACCAATAATTGATTGAGTGTCTGTTCGCGTTCGTCATGTCCGCCGCCTAGTCCTGCGCCACGTTGACGACCAACAGCATCGATCTCATCTACGAAAACAATTGCAGGTGCATTCTCTTTTGCTCGATTAAAAAGATCTCGAACACGAGCTGCACCAACACCCACAAACATTTCAACGAAATCTGAACCTGAGATCGAGTAGAAAGGAACTTTCGCCTCTCCAGCTACTGCACGTGCAAGGAGTGTCTTACCTGTGCCCGGAGGACCATAAAGCAAAACACCCTTTGGAATCTTTGCGCCAAGTTCACGATATTTTGCTGGGTTCGAGAGGAAATCACGTATCTCTTCTAGCTCTTGCACAGCTTCATCTGCACCTGCGACATCTGCGAATGTTGTTTTCGGTGCTTGATCATCTTGTAATTTGGCGCGCGACTTACCGAATTGCATTGCTCTGCCGCCGCCATTTGCATTACTCATCATCCAGAAGAAGAGAAGTGTGATGATCAAGAATGGCGCGACTGAGAATAAGAATGAAACTAATAATGATTGGGTAGGAACAACAACGGTCCAGCCTTTAGCTGGTGGATTGCTGGTGAGAGCATCAATAACCGTTGGCTCTTGGCGAACTACGTAGGAAGCTTGGACCTTTGCAGAGCCATTAATTTTTACGCCATCATTCAGAATAACTTTGATTACTTGATCTTTATCTACAACTGTTGCAGTAGAGACTTCGCCCTTTGAGATGGCATCCAATATCTG
>CAYFJY010000044.1:0-7545 GCA_964343665.1 uncultured Actinomycetes bacterium
AGGCGGTAAGTCGTGCAGAATCTATTCGCAAGTTTATTATCTTGGACAAAGACTTCACGATTGCTGGCGGACATTTAACAGCAAAGTTATCGGTCAAACGCCATGTGGTCTCAAAAGAATTCGCAAAGGAGATTGCAGAGCTCTACCAGGATTGAGCTGGCTAGAGACTTACACGATTCACTTGCACAAGATCTGATTGGAATTGGATTCAAATTAGATCTTCTTTTGGCACGAATTCCACATTGTTATCGAAATGAATTAAGAGCAATACGTTTTGAAGTCCAAGAGGCGACCAAACGAGTGCGCAAAGAACTCTTTGCGCTTCGCTCAAATAACGCCGCTTACCAAGAGCGCTTAAGTCAGAGCGCTGCGCCGCTAGAACTGAAAATCAATGGTTCGCTTGCCAATCTATCGCCGAACCAGAGAAGAATCATCGATGAATTAGTTAAGAATGCTGCAATTCATTCCAAAGGTCGACAGGTGGCGCTGGATATCAGCGAAAATGAACTTTCGGTAAGCGACGATGGAATGGGTTTCTTTGGTATCGCAGAATTGGTGGAAAAGTTAGGCGGAGCGATTTATGTCACTACATCAAGCAAAGGAACTAAAGTTGGGATAACTCTGCCATGAAATTATTGATTATTGATGATCACCAAGTTGTTCGTGAAGGTATTGCAAATATCGCAAAGCGAGAGAACATCGATGTAGTAGGCGAAGCAGAGAATAAAGAGAGCGCAATCGCCGCAATCGCAACATTAAATCCAGATGTCGTGACAGTTGATTTATCACTTCCTGATGGCAGCGGTTTAGAGATCGTAAGGTGGGCCAGAAAAAATAGCCAAACAGTTGGCATTGTCGTGATATCAATTTTGGATGATGATTCAAATTTACTTGCCAGCATGAATGCAGGTGCCAGCGCTTTTGTGTCAAAGACTGCGACTTTAGATGACATCTTGGCCGCAATATTTAGCGCTAAAAAATCTCCACTCTCATTCACTAGTAAAGGTTTAATACGCGCTGTTAATTCAAGAGCATATAAAGCTACCTTGACCACTCGAGAGATAGAGATTCTCTCCTTACTACCCAGTGGTCTAAGTGGCGATCAACTTTCTAAAGAATTATTCATAACTGAATCAACGCTAAAGAGCCATTTAAATGCAATCTACCGAAAATTGCAGGTTAGAAATAGATCTGGTGCGGTTTCAGAGGCTAGGCGCCGCGGACTAATTCAACAAACTTAGTCGCCCAAATCTGCCAATCCCAGTTCTCAACGGTCCATTTACGCCCCAAGTTACCCATTGTTTTGCGATCACTTTCGAGCAATTTAATTAGGCCCTCTGCAATCGCTTTGGTATCTAAGCCATTGACAACAAGACCTGTTGCTCCATGAAGAACTGCATCAGGTGCGCCACCAGAATCACCACCTAAGACTGGCAGGCCACATGCACTAGCCTCTAAATAGACGATTCCAAGCCCCTCTACTTCAAGTCCTCCAAGCCTTGATCTAGATGGCATCGCAAATAAATCGCCTAAACAGATATAACGCTCTAACTCTTCATAGAAGACGCGGCCAGTAAATGTTACGTACTTTTCAAGATTTCGATCAGCAATCAATTTATCTAGGGTCTTCTTATATTTTCCTGTGCCTACTAAAAGCAAATGCGCTTTGGGATGTTTCTCTAAAACTAAAGGTAATGCTTTAATTAATTGATCCTGACCTTTTCTTGGGACCAATCGACCTACCGAAACTATTACCTCTTTATCGAGCAAACCAAGTTCGCTTCGTAATTTACTGGAATCGACTGGCTTGAATTTATTAGTATCTATGCCTGGCGCGATCTGAATCATCGCCTCCCTTGCTTTAGAACTTACTCCTTTGGAGATTTCGCGCTTTGTATAAGCACCAAGATACGTTAGATGATCGACTGAATTGCCAATAATTCTCATCAAAAAATTAAACGGTGGAACTTTCGCCCACCAGACTTCATGTCCATGTGTTAAAGCGACCTTCTTTGGCACGTTTAAGAATTTACCCATCAAACCAAGTGGCGCAGCAGCTCCAAAAACTAAAGATTTAGGTTGGAATTTAGCGACTACTTTTCTTACTTCCCAAATTACTCGCGGAGTCGGCAGTAACATCTTGGAACGATCGCGAATAACTTGCACACCAAAATTATCTAGCCACTCTTTGTCGTAATCTTTGGTATCACCTTGCTGAGATGTATAAACAATCACAGTTCCCAAAGGAAACCTCTCGATTAACCCATGAACAAAAGTTTCGATACCACCTGCTCGTGGGCCAAAATCATTTGTCACAAAGAGGGTCAAATGCATGTAATTACCCTACTATTCACGGGTGCATGTAGTGGCTACTTTGGTGATGGGAAGCGATGGTTCCACCGCAAAAGATGGCTCATCCGCGGGGGTATCTACAAATACCGATCGCGAAAGATTCTTAAAACGACGTCGCGAATTCGATTGCATCATTATTGGTGGAAATACCGCAAGAAGTGAGCGATACACCATTACGCCCTGTCCATTGGTGGTGATTTCAAGACACCCTTCAAATGTATTGATTACTAATCCAAATGCGTACTGGTGGAATCTCGATCCCAAGAGCGCCCTTGAAAAGGCTCAACGTGAATTTGGATCTGCGATATTAATTGAAGCTGGCCCTGCGCTACTAAATGAATTTTTACGAGAAGGTTTAGTGGATCAATTGGAGATTTCGGTTACTCCGATCACTGGTGGTGAACACTATATCGATTTAAATGATGCGCTTCGGGGTTTTGAAATCACAAACGATGAAAAGGTAAATGAAACAAGATTTGTGACTGCGAGAAAGAATTAAAAGGCGCTAATTAAAGCAACTCCGGCGACCGCTGCTGCCCCACCAACATATTGAGCTTTATGTAGGCGCTCATTCAGAAGGAAGTAGGCAAGTAAAACCGTAAATACAGGATAGAGCGCACCAAGTACCATTGAAATAGCAACAGGGCCTTGATGAACTGCAAGTCCTAAAGTCGCATTCGCCGCAAAATCAGCAACTCCAACAAAGATAAGTGACGGGGCATTCTTCCTTCCGAGCCCACCAAACCCACGTTTTTTGATTGCTATTGCAATTGTCACAAAAGCAGTTGCAATACGCATGCAGACCATCGTCAAAATAGGCGCTTCTTTAGAACCAATTGCCATAAATGAGAGCGCAGTACCAAAACCAAATGCCGCACCAAATGCCAACATCAAAGGCTTTAAAGAAACTCCCTTTGAAAATTCAGGACCACTAGTTAGAAATGCTCCAGTAAGAGCAAGTGCACAGCCGATTGCTTTTGCAGTGCTCAAACGTTCGCCACCGATTAGTGCAAAACTCATTGGAATCAAAGTGGAAAGTGAGCTAATCGGTGAGACAACACCCATTCGTCCACTAGCAAGCCCTGCATATAAACAGATCAGACCAAGATAACCAAAGAGACCTGCAGCTGCGCCGGCCAAGAGAATCTTCATCGTTAAGTGCGTCTCACCAACTGCTATAACTAATGCAGTACCAAATATGAGGCTTATTAATTGCGTTGCACCTAACACGCTAATTGGCGGAAATCTTTTGGAGATTCGACCGCCTTCAAAATCAGAAGCGCCCCAAAGAGCTGCAGATAGAAGTGCTAAGAGGCTCGCCATGCGGGCGAACCTATCCCAAATATCCCAATAAATCTCGGACCATTTGAGAAAATTGTCCTATGAATGAGGAGCAATTTAAGAAAGTAACTTCGCTCCTATCAAATTTCAAACCACGTAGTGAAATTACTTTAGATGAGATTCCAGCTCCGCAGAAATTAGCGAAATTCGCTTATGCGTTAAGCGCTGACGTTTCAAATGGATTACTGGGCGATGATGAACGCGAACTCGCAAATGGACGTTTTGTTATTCTGCACGAACCAGGTGGACAAGATACTTGGGAAGGTGAATTCCGTTGCGTCACATTTATGAATGCAGATTTAGAGACGACCGAAGCTGAGGATCCCACGCTTCCAGAGCACGGTTGGAATTGGTTACTAAAAGCGTTGGATGAGAATGGTTGTCATATTGCTGCGCCAAGTGGAACAGTAACTCGCGCTATAAGCCACTCGTTTGGAAAGTTATCGACAGCATCTGATGGCGGAGAGATAGAGATTCGCGCATCTTGGACAGCGCTGATATCAAGTCCCGATGATTTGGTTTCACATCTTGAGGCATGGTGCAATCTCTTAGCTGAGATCTCATATTTGCAGCCGATTCCTGAAGGGGTTGCTACATTTAAGCGATGAACGAAGCGGAAGTTAATCCAACACCGCTTCTTGCCCCAGCAGGCGGCGTCCCAAAGATTATTGAAAGCGCCGATGAGTTTGAACTTGCGCTATCTAAGTTAAGTAAGAGCAACGGACCTATCGCAGTTGATGCAGAGCGCGCAAGTGGTTACCGCTACTCTGCCCGCGCCTATTTAATCCAGTTGAAACGAGAAAAAGAGATCTTTCTAATAGATCCAATCTCCTTTAGCAATCCGCAAAATTCTCAATTGATCGGAAAATTAAACGAGATCATACAAAGCGCTGAAGTAATCCTGCATGCATCAACTCAGGATCTTCCTTGTTTACGCGAATGGGGTCTAGAGCCAAAGCTCCTTTTTGATACTGAATTAGGGGCGAGATTGGCTGGTTTACCTAAGGTCGGATTAGGTGCGCTCTGTGAACATTTCTTTAATATCTCACTTGCAAAAGAGCATTCGGCTGTCGATTGGTCGCAGCGCCCTCTTCATGATGATTGGATCAATTACGCAGCGTTAGATGTGGAATTACTAATCCAGATACGTAATGAATTGGTGAAGCTACTTTCCGAGCAGAAGAAGTTAGAGTGGGCAGAGATTGAATTTGCCAGCATCTTGTCAGCGCCTCAATCACCACCGCGTGAGGATCCTTGGCGACGAACTTCAGGAATGCATAAAGTGCGAAAGCGCGAACAGTTAGCGGTTGTTAGAGAACTCTGGTTATCGCGCGATGCCATTGCATCAAAGCAAGATATTGCGCCCGGTCGATTGCTATCTGATAATGCAATTACCGAATTAGCTGTAACTTCGCCAATCACAAAGAAATCTTTCACAAATGCTTTAAGGCCGATTGGGCTTCGCCAACGTTGGCTTGAGAATATCGATACTTGGTTAGATGCAATCCTGCGAGCGCAAAGTAGCGAACTGCCATTGATGCGTTTAAATGGTGACGGCATGCCGCCGGTAAAAATGTGGCGAGAGAAATTTCCAGAACGTTATGCGCCGCTTACCCATGCCAGAGCTGCAGTTGCACTGCGAGCGCAGGAATTGAATTTGCCAGCCGAAAATTTAATTACCCCAGAATATGTTCGCCGCATCTGTTGGGATCAAACTCAAGCAAAGCAAGAGATCGTCGAAGAGAAGTTAGCCAAACTTGGCGCACGCCCATGGCAGATCGACCAAGTCGCACCGCTACTTACCCATGCCTTGACCCAGCAGGAACCCCTGCCAAGCCCCCAAGAAAGTGCAGAGCCTGAAGTTAGCGAAACGGGGCAGCCTTCAGAGTGAGCAATTTCGCAACGAAAAAGTTGCGTAATTCAATTTAAGACCATATTGTTGCGCTTGTGTTCAACACCTTTGTGATCGCGCTACGCGAGGGGCTAGAAGCTAGCCTTATCGTTGGAATTTTAATTGCGTATCTCAAAAAGACCGGCCGAGTAGAGCTCCTTAAAAGCCTCTGGTTTGGCGTATTTACCGCTATCGGAGCCGCTCTCCTCTTTGGAGGCATCCTTACATTTACTAGCGCCTCATTGAGCGACTCTGGCGAGAAATACTTCGTCGGTTTCACGGGTCTTACGGCAGTTGGCCTAGTTACCTGGATGATCTTCTGGATGAAGAAGACGGCTAGGTTTATGAAGTTAGAACTCGAACAGAAGGCTTCACAAGCAATTAGCGCTGGCGCTTTGTCACTTGCCGCCTTTACCGCCGTAGCGCGCGAAGGTCTTGAGACTTCGCTCTTTTTATATGCAAATTTCAAAGGTAGCGACCCAATCGGTTCCACCATTGGCTTACTTCTTGGCCTTGGCACCGCAGTTGCACTTGGTTATGGAATCTATAAGGGTGCGATTCGTTTCAACCTCGCCACCTTCTTCAAATTCTCAGGAGCAGCGTTGGTTTTAGTAGCTGCCAATGTCTTGGCCTACTCGTTACATGAATTGGAAGAGGTCGGTCTCTTCTTTGAAGGTAGCGCAAATAAGCTCTTCGCCCTTCTATACATAGCAGCGGTCCTGCCTCCCTATCTTTCAAAGGCAAAGCCAGCAAAGCCATCTGAAGTTGCTGCGAAGATCTCATTAACCAAGTAATTCTTTAAGCGCCTGCTAAGTAGCAAAATAGATTACTCACGGGTAGCCTTTTGGCATGTCCGTAGTTTTAATTGATGCAGTCCGTACCCCATTTGGAAAAGCCGGTTCTTTGTATAACGGAACCCGCGCCGATGATTTAGTAATCCGTGCAATTCGCGGCCTTCTAGAACGTAATCCCCAAGTAGATCCCGCAACAATTGATGATGTCGCAATCGCTGCTGCAACGCAGACTGGCGATCAAGGAATGAATCTTGGTCGAAGCGCATCACTTCTTGCAGGTTTACCAAATACCGTTCCAGGTTATTCCGTAGATCGTTGGTGTGCAGGTGCGATGACTTCGGTTACCACTTTGGCAGGTGCGATCAATATGGGCGCAGTTAAATTTGCGATTGCCGGTGGCGTCGAACATATGGGAAATCATCCAATCGGACAATTGATGGATCCCAATCCACGTTTCCTTGCAGAGCGAATGGTCGATCAAGATGCGATGTCGATGGGTGCAACTGCAGAACGACTTCACGACAAATTTCCTGCGATAACTAAAGAACGTTCAGATAAATATGCAGTCGGTTCGCAAGATAAGACTGCAGCAGCTTATGCCTCTGGTCGAATCCAAAAGGATCTAATTCCAACTGCAGCGCGCACGCCAGAACTTGGTTGGACCGTTGCAACTGTAGATGAACCACCACGCCCTGGTACGACACTTGAAGCGCTCGCAGGACTTAAAACCCCATTTCGTCCTGGTGGTCGTGTAACTGCCGGTAATTCTTCAGGATTAAATGATGGCGCAACTGCTGCGCTACTTGCAGATGAAGATGCTGCAAAGGCTCTTGGATTAAAACCAAAGATGCGCATGGTTACCTTTGCTTTTGCTGGCGTCGAACCAGAGATCATGGGTTATGGCCCAGTTCCATCAACTATCAAAGCTTTAAAGCAAGCTAATCTAAAGATCGAAGATATTGGTGCATTTGAAATTAATGAGGCCTTCGCAGTTCAAGTCCTTGCATTCTTAGATCACTTCGGAATCTCAGAGGATGATCCACGTGTAAACCCAGTTGGTGGTGCAATTGCAGTTGGCCACCCACTTGCATCAAGTGGAATTCGTTTGATGATCAACTTAGCGCGCACTTTCGAAGAGCACCCAGAGATTCGCTATGGAATCACCAC
>CAYFJY010000045.1:0-7453 GCA_964343665.1 uncultured Actinomycetes bacterium
AATCAAATCAGGGTCGCGAGTTAAATCAGATAGGGATGCCCCCTCTTTCTTATTGGTTGCAACCCAAGGCTTAAGCGCATCTTGATCGATCGTAATCAGTGCAGCAATGTATGGCTGGTTATCTCCAACTACCATACATTGCGATACCAATGGATGTGCGCGCAAGCGATCTTCTAGTACTGCAGGAGCAACATTCTTTCCACCGGCAGTAACGATTAACTCTTTCTTGCGACCAGTGATAGTTAAGAAACCATCTTTATCAATCTCTCCGATATCACCAGATTTAAACCATTCGCCATCAAATACCTCTTGATTTGCTCCATCGTTCTGCCAGTAACCGCGCATCACAATCGGACCCTTAATTAGAACTTCGCCATCATCTGCAATGCGAATTGAAGTTCCTGGAATTGGCTTTCCAACGGAACCGACTTTTTGAGCTTGAGTCAAATTAAGTGTTGCGCCCGCGGTTGTTTCAGTCAATCCATAACCTTCGAGAATGCGAATACCTGCGCCGCGATAGAAGTGGCCAAGGCGTGATCCAAGTGCTGCTCCACCGCTGATTGCAGCTTCGACATTTCCACCTAGTATGTGGCGAATCTTCTTGTATACAAGAGCATCGAAAATAGTATGTTGAAGTCGAAGGGCAGGCGAGATCCTTCCTGAATCTTTTGCTTGACTGAATTTGATTGCCACTGCCGCAGCTTTACGGAAGATATTTCCCTTACCTGCTGCATCTGCCTTTGCTTCTGCACCGTTGTAAACCTTTTCAAAGATTCTTGGCACAGCAAGCACGAAAGTTGGTTTGAAGCTACCAATATCTTGCATTAAACGACCTTGAACATCTGGGCAGTGAGCCATATGAAGACCCGAATAAATTGCCCCAATTTGAACCATGCGACCAAATACGTGTGCGACAGGTAGGAATAGAAGGGTAGAACCACCTGGCTTTAAGAAGAGGTCCGCAGCTGCGTTAACAACATTTCCGCATTCGGCTAAGAAGTTGCCGTGAGTTAATTGCACGCCCTTTGGTTTTCCAGTTGTTCCAGAGGTGTAGATCAAGGTTGCTAAGTGATCTGGAGTCAATCCATTTCGGCGACGTTCGATTTCATCATCACTAATATGCCCACCGGTGCGTCGCAAAATTCCGACTGCATCTTCGGTGATTGTCCAAACATGTTTTGTGTGAGCAGGTAGAACGCTCTGTGCAACCTCGCGATTCGCAGGTGTTTCAACTATTAAACCAACTGCACCTGAATCATTTAAAATCCAATCAATCTGTTCTGCAGAAGAAGTTTCATAAATTGGCACGCTAACACCACCTGCATACCAAATAGCAAAATCTAAAACAGTCCATTCATAACGAGTGCGTGCCATGATTCCGACTCGATCACCAAATTGAATACCTGCTGCAACTAAACCTTTGGCAGTTTCACGAACTTCAGTTTCGAATTCACGTGCAGTTACAGGTGTCCAACCATCGCCAACAGGTCTTGAGAGAATTACTCGCGTTGGTTCAAACCATGCACGATCAGCGATTAACTTTGAGAGATTACCTTCGGTTGCAGGCGGAACTAGCGCCGGAATGGTGATTTCGTTCATGAAGCCAACGCTAGCGGGCGGCGCGCGCGAAAGGTAGCCTTCACCTCATGACAAGTTCAAAGATTCTTATCGAGGCAAGCGCGGACGAGGTTCGTAAGGTCCTCTTTGATATCGCCGGTTACCCAAGTTGGTCACGCTCAATCAAGGCGGCCAATGTCGAAAGTAGCGATGGCCAGGGAAGGCCAGTGCGTATCCAATTGACCATTGAGGCTGGGATGCTGCGCGATAAGCCGACTCTCGAATATGACTGGAGCCAAGCGCCGGATAAGGTCTCATTCTCGCTAGTTGATGCAGATTTATTAACGAAGATGGATGGCGTTTACACCGTTAAATCTTTAGGTGATGAGACTGAAGTCAATTATGAATTACATACCGATGTGACGATGCCAATTCCAAAACCTATGTTGGAATCTGCAGAGCTAGGCACAATTAAAGCCGCGCTCGAAGAGTTAAAATCTCATATCGAAGGTTAAAAACTTTTAATGTCACTAACTATCGGTGTCGATGTCGGCGGAACCAAAGTTCTCGGCGGAGTTGTCGATGAATCGGGAAAAATATTAGAGAAGGCTCGACGCGATACTCCGCGTGAAGGTGGCGGAGCTCTCACAAAAACAATTGCAGATGTCGCGCTTGAGTTGATGCGAAACCATAAAGTCTCTGCAGTTGGAGTATCTGCCGCAGGATTTGTTTCTTCTGATCGAAAGACGATGCTTGCAACTCCAAATATCGCAGGCTGGAATGGCGTTAATTTAGATGATGAATTAACTAATTTGATCGGCGCAGAAGTTGTGATTGAAAATGATGCGAATGCTGCAGCTTGGGGCGAAGCGGTCTTTGGTGCAGGTCGTGGCGAATCACAGATGTTGATGTTGACTGTTGGTACCGGAATCGGCGGCGGAATTGTCGTAGATGGACGATTACATCGCGGTGCATTTGGCATCGCAGCCGAGATCGGCCATATGCGCGTTGTACCTGAAGGACATCTCTGTGGATGCGGTGCGCGTGGATGTTTCGAGCAATATGCATCCGGGAGCGGATTGATGCGCCATGTGCGTGAAGCAATTGCAGCAACGCCTGATTTAGCCCGCAATCTATTGGCATTGGGCGATGGCACATTAGATGGTTTGAAAGGGCATCATGTAACTGAGGCAGCTCGCGCAGGAGATGTTGTTGCACTCGCTGCTTTTAATACGACTGCGCAATGGTTGGGAGCAGGCATCGCATCGTTATCCGTAATTCTCGATCCTGCAGTTGTGGTTGTCGGTGGTGGCGTAGTGGATGCTGGTGAGATCCTCCTTGAGCCAACACGCCAAGCGATGGAGCGGAAGATGCCATTCTCAGGAAAACATCCATCTCCAAGAATTATCGCTGCAACTTTGGGAAACGACGCTGGCTTGGTGGGAGTAGCTGATTTAGCTCGTCTTTAAAACATTCAAATTAATCAAAGGGATATCTAAGCCCAATTTGATTTCGAATTTCATCAAGCGTCTGCATAATTGAAACAGTCTCATCGATTGGAAGAAGCGCACTACTTTTCTTCCCGCTAATTAACATCTTCTCAAAATAGATAGCTTGTTCACGTAAACCATGGCCTCGATACTCATTCTTAAATTCCACGGTGTTCCCATCGTTATAAATCAATCGCATATCGGTTGGTCGATAGAAAGAGGTGTGTAGCTCTAAACGGGCCTTAGTTCCAGAAACAGTGGCTACAGTTGGACCCTTGACTTTTAGATTGGTTGTGAAAGTCGCATGGGCACCTGTTGAATATTCGAAAATCGAACTAGTTTGATAATCGACTCCACCAACTAACTCAGCTCTTGAAGTGACCTTCTCTGGTTTACCTAAAATCATGTAAATAAAAGAGACCGGATATATTCCTAAATCCAAAAGCGCCCCGCCTGCGTAATTTGGATCAGTGAGGCGCTGAATATGTGTGAGTGCTTGTCCATGATCTGCGCTTACCGAGTAGATGTCGCCAAGTTCAGAGATAAGTTCTCGGACCTTTTGAATATGGGGAAGATACCGAGTCCACATTGCTTCCATTAAGAGAAGATCTTTTTCTTTCGCTCGGTCAGCCATTCTTCTTGCTTGAACTGCATTTACTGCAAATGGTTTTTCACATAAGACAGGTTTACCAGCATCGAGAGCGAGCAAAGTATTCTCACAATGCATCTGATGTGGAGTAGCTACGTAAATTGCATCGACATCAGAATTCACTAATTCTTCATAACTACCTAATGCGCGCTTAGCTAATGAGAACTCTTTCGCTTTTTCAAGAGTTCTAGAACCAACCGCGGCAATATCCATTTCGGTGAATTCTGAAATATCTTGCGCGAATTCATGCGCAATTCCGCCAGTTCCTAAGATTCCCCACTTAATGCTCATGCGCCCAAGGGTGGCATACTTGCTCCGTGGCGGAAACACCTACCAAGGTTCCTTATGCGACTCTTCGCGCCTTGCTCACTCCGATATTACTTCTGGCGTTTAGGCCGAAAGTAAAAGGTTTGCGCCACGTTCCTGCAACTGGGCCATGCATTTTGGCTAGTAATCACCTCTCATTTAGCGATTCGATCTTTATGCCGCTTGTCGTGCCAAGGAAAGTCACCTATTTAGCGAAAGCGGAGTATTTCAATTCACCAGGCATCAAAGGCTTCATTCAAAAATTAACTTTTATTGCACTCGGACAGGTACCAGTTGATAGAAGCGGTGGTCGTAGATCCGAAGCTGCGCTAATTACTGGACTTCGAATCTTGGCAGAGGGCGATTGCCTCGGAATCTATCCTGAAGGAACTAGATCCCCTGATGGACGTTTGTATAAAGGTAGAACTGGTATTGCAAGGCTTGCGATGGAATCCGGAGCCCCTGTTATTCCAGTTGCGATGTTTAATACAAACGAGATTCAACCAACTGGAAAATTGATGCCAAAGATCAAGAGAGTCCGGATGCAATTTGGTGAACCTATGTATTTCACAGGCGATTCCAGCGATATGAACACTCTTCGTGATGTAACAGATGAAATCATGCGAAAAATTCAGAGCATGTCAGGCCAAGAGTACGTAGATATTTACGCAACTAAACGGAAAACAGAAATCTCTGAAGAGGAATAATAAGAATAATAACTAGAGCGCGTTACGCGCATCTAAGAATTTGCAAGTCTGACAATCAACTCCGCTATTAGGCAGTTCACCCTCTAGCATCGTAATTAAATCCTCTACAAGCGCATTAAACCTTGGTGTATCGCGAGGGACCGGGACATACTTCTGTCGCACTTTGAAACCATCTGCCTCTGCGTGATCAGGATTCCAGACCAGAAGCCCCATCGAGTCAACTCTTTGACCATTGCCTACAGCTGGATTCTCAAGTGAGTATGCATAAGCTTCGAGTTGTGGCGCATAATGCGCAGCGCTATCGCGATCAGAATCAGATACCTTGCAATCAATGATCGCGAGCGAACTATCAGAGTTCTCACCCAAGATGTCGTACTTTCCATAGAAGCGCCAACGGCTCTCTTCGCCATTTACCTTTATCTTCGCGCTATTTATAAATTGCCCCCATTTAGTGATCTTTCCATCACCTAAAGAGGGATCTATATCTTTAAGAATCGCACCTTGAAATAGCTTCTCCTGTTGATCTGCAAGAGTTGAAACTAATGGCATGACCATCGGCGCTTGAACTTTGAACCAATAAAAAATCCATAAACAACGACGACAAGTTGAGAGTCCGAAAGTTAAGTCGGAAGGTCGAATAGTTGAACGCGTGGGGGTGGCTGGTTTTTTCATGAGGTCAATGCCTGCACAATAATCAAAATTCCAAGAAAGACCATGACGCTACCGCCACCTGCGCGAAGTTTCTCAAGGCGTCCTTTATCTGATGCCAACCAATCGCGTGCTTGTCCTGCAAGTAGCCCCCACATGCCATCGCTTAATAGCGCAATGATGCAGAAGACCAAACCGAGAAACCAGAGTTGCCAAGTTACATGCCCACGATCACGGTCGATAAATTGCGGACAGACTGCGGCATAAAAGACAATTGCTTTTGGATTTAGAACACCAACTACAAAGCCTTCGCGCCAAGTTCGAAGAGCGCTTGGTTTACCACCTGAGGTATCGGTCATTTCATCCGCATGAACTGCGCGCTTTTTAATTGCGTCATAGCCTAAATAAATTAGGTAGAGGCCGCCGCCCCATTGAACTGCGACATAAGCAAGCTCACTGCGCTGGAGGATTGGACCTATTCCAAGCGCAGTGAGCGTTGCGAGGACAAACGAACCGCTCACATTTCCCGCTGCAGTTGCCACTGCGATCTTCTTGCCCCAAGAGATAGCGCGTGCCACTATAAATAGCACCGATGGCCCAGGAGCCAGAATGATCAAATATGCAGCGATCGCATATTCGAATAACCGCGATGGGATAACCATGTGGGCAGTTTACCTATATTTAAATATTATTTAATTATAGATTTTATTTTTTATTAAATTATTTATTGCTAGCTACGCGACTTTGATAATCCGTTCAATACCAAAGTACCAACTACAGCTACCAAAGTTGCATTGATGATTCCGCTAAATGTGTATTTGCCGACAGTCCATGACATATCTGAAATACCAATAATTAGCGCAGATGCAGCCACAAGTAGGTTGGTTGAATTCGTGAAATCAACGCGTGAATCGATCCAAATTCGTGCGCCCAGTATGCCGATCATGCCGAATAGGGCAGTACCTGCACCACCTAAAGCGCCAACTGGAGTTGCGCTAAGGATTGCACCGAATTTTGGAACTAGGCCAAGCAGGATTGCGCCAAGGCCGGCGATCCAGTAAGCCGCAGTTGAGTAGACGCGAGTCGCTGCCATAACACCGATATTTTCAGCATAAGTGGTGGTTCCTGAACCTCCACCTAAACCTGCAACGGTTGTAGCAACGCCATCAGCAAAGAGCGCATCGCCCATTGCATCGTCAAGATTCTTGCCAGTCATTGTAGAAACTGCTTTAACGTGTCCGACGTTCTCTGCAATTAAAACAAGTACAACTGGGAGGAAGAGCACTATTGCACTTCCCGAGAATGTGGGTGTTGTGAAGTCTGGAAGTGCAAACCACTTAGCTGCTTTCACGCCATCGAAATTCACATCGCCGCGAAGCGCTGCAAATACATAACCAACCACAATTCCTAAGAAGATACTGATTCTTGCCATGAATCCTTTAGAGATTGCAGCGATTAGCGCAATTGCACCAAGAGTTACGATTGCATCAAGCGGTCCCTTTGTGAAGTTACCCTTCGCAGCTCCAGCAAGATTAAGACCGATAACCATCACGATTGTTCCGGTTACAACTGGAGGTAGTAACCAATTGATCCAATTGGTTCCAGCTGATTTAACCAAGAGGCCAACAAGTGCAAGCAATACACCTGTGACTACAACGCCACCGAGCGCTGCACCGAAATCTTTATTTGCTCCCATAGCTGCCGCGATTGGCGCTAAGAATGCAAATGAGGAACCTAGATAACTTGGCACGCGGTTCTTGGTAATAAGAAGGAACAACATGGTTCCGATACCGGAGAAGAAGAGCGTGGTTGTTGGTGGGAAACCGGTGATGATTGGAACGAGGAAGGTTGCGCCAAACATCGCCGCGATATGTTGAAGACCAACACCAATAGTGCGTGGCCAGGTCAGACGTTCATCTGTTGAGACGACTTCGCCTGATCCAACTGACTTTCCATCTCCGTGGAGCTTCCAACTTAGAAGTGACATCGATGTCCTTTCATGTTTGTGGGGAAGGGATTGTTTTTTGGGGAAGTTTGAACAAGGTCAGAATTAAGGGTAAGGGGAGTGGGGCGGCTCACAGAGGCTCAACACGCGC
>CAYFJY010000046.1:0-7183 GCA_964343665.1 uncultured Actinomycetes bacterium
CGTCATTGAAATTTCGGATTGTGCCTTCGATTGCGGCAAGAAAATCTTCTGCTGAACCAATATCGTTTATTGCAATTGATGATGCGCTATTGGTCTTATTTGATGTTGTCAAAATACTCCGTAGGGATAGTTAGTAGTAGGAATGGGCGTCAATGGATTTAACGCTCAACTTGCGAAGTAGAAGTTTATGGGTGGCAATGATTACGGGCAAATTGGCCAACTTTTCACGCTCAAATGATTTAGGCTAGAGGGGAAATGAAGCAATATTTAGAACTTTTACGAATTCCAATGGCGAGAAAGTTGTTAGTCGCAGCAACTCCTGCTCGCATGGCCTATTCGATGATCGGTCTATCTATTTTCTTTAAAACTGAGCGCACCCTCGATTCAATACCGTTGGCAGGTTTAGCACTTGGTTTGAATGCTCTCGCAGGATCTTTCACCGCTGGTATTCGCGGTAGCGCAATTGATAAGTGGGGTCAGAAATGGCCTATAAGAATTCTCGTGCCTGGATATGCCCTTGGAATAATCGCACTCAACATCTCCTCAACAAAAACTGAGATTCTGATTTGGTCTTTCCTACTTGGAATATCAGCGCCGCCAATTAACCTCTCAGTTCGACCACTTTGGAAACAGATTGTTGGCGAAAAATTAGTTAGAAATGCATATGGCCTTGATACCGCTGTTATGAATAGCGTAGGCGTTATCGGCCCAGCAATAGCAACAATTCTCTCGTTATCAGATCACCCAGGTTTTGCACTAGGTGGCTGTGCAGCTTTGATGATAATCGGTGGAGTTGCACTTGAATTCACAATCAATCATAAGAATTGGTTCACTGAGAAGAAAGATCCTTCCGAAGGAAGACTCTGGGAGATACCTGCAATCAGATTATTGATGCTTGAGGGAGTATTTATCGGTCTTGGATGGGGATTCTTCGATGTCGGCATTCCTGCATATGCAACTATTGAAAATGTCCCCCACCGAACAGCTTGGCTCTTTTCGATTATGAGCTTATGCAATGTAATTGGTGGCTTAGTAGCCGGACTCATTAAGAAACGTCGATCTGCTTTTAAAACCATGCGACTTACTTATTTTGGTTGGTTTATTTTCTCGCTTCCGCTTTATTTCACTTATCCAGATTGGTCGCTTGCAGTGGTTGGAGCTCTTCTTGGATTAACAGGTGGCGCTTTGCAAGTTTTCTATTTCGAAGTTTTGGATGCAGTTAGACCTCAAGGAAGTGCGACCGCATCTTTAGGTTGGCTATGGACGATAGAAGGTTCTATGGCTGCATTGGGAAGTGCTCTAGGAGGATGGGTAGCAAAAGAGATCTCGCCTCAAATATGTCTAGGAATAACCACTTTGATGTTGAGCTTTGGATTCACTTTATTGAATTTAGGAAGAAGGAGATTTGCTGCCGCTGATGTGGTGCTAGAAGGTTAATGTTCGGCTGCGTGCCAACTCTTGCCATGACCTATATTCACTGAAAGCTCAACTTTCAAAGGGTAAGCCGCACCCATCTCTCTCTTTACCAGAGTGATCAATTGATCCAATTCGTCCTCTACATATTCAAATAGCAATTCATCGTGAATCTGCAGAAGTAATCGCGATTTAAGTTTTGCAATTTTCATGGCTGAATCTACTTTGAGCATTGCTAATTTGATGATGTCCGCTGCAGTTCCCTGTATTGGCGCATTTAGGGCAGCTCGCTCTGCAATCTCGCGTTTAAATTTATTCTCGCTCTTTAGATCAGGTAGATATCTGCGCCTTCCAAGTAAGGTCTCTGTGAATCCATCTTCCTTTGCCTGTTTTACTACCGTTGCTAAATAATCTCTTATGCCGCCAAAACGCAGGTAGTACTTCTCCATTAATGCACTTGCTTCGCCAGGCGTGATATCTAATTGCTGAGAGAGACCAAATGCGCTCAAACCATATGCCAATCCATAAGACATAGCTTTGATCTGTCTTCTCATCTCAGGATCAACTTCAGTGGGCTTTACTCCAAATACCAATGATGCAACGGTTGAATGTAGATCCTCGCCTATCGCAAATGCTTCAAGAAGTTTCACGTCATTTGCAAGGTGGGCAAGGATTCGCATTTCGATTTGGCTGTAATCGGCTGTAAATATTCCATCAAAGCCCGCACCTGCAACAAAACCATCTCGTATTTTCTTACCTAATTCACTTCGAATCGGAATGTTCTGAAGGTTGGGTCCTGTAGATGATAAACGTCCAGTTGCTGCCACAGTCTGCTGAAAGTGGGTATGGATTCGACCATCGCTCTTAATTTCAGATAGCAGACCCTCTACAACGCTCTGCAATTTGCTTGCTTCACGGATCTTAAGAAGAGATTCCAAAACCGGGTGCTTGGTCTCAGAGAATAACCATTGCAAGCTCTCTGCATCGGTGGTGTACCCGGTTTTGATGCGTTTGGTCTTCGGTAGTTTTAACTCATCAAATAAGACACTCTGCAATTGTTTCGGTGAAGCCACATTAAATTCATGACCTACCGATTTAAATGCCGCTTGGCTCTGAGTATTCACTTCATTTAATAGTGAGTCGCTTTGCGCCTTTAAAACCTTCTTATCTATGGCAACGCCATGCCGCTCCATCTCTGCTAAAACTTTGGAGACTGGGAGCTCTAACTCATTTAATAGACTTAATGCGCCTCTGTCTTCCAACTCTTTAATAAGCCGATCTCGTAGCTCAAATAGCGCAGTAGTTTTGGTTGCAAGCGTTCCATCCGGTAATCCCCATCGCTCAAGAATCTCAGAGATCTCATTTAACCTATTTCCTGGATCAATAAGGTAGCTAGCTAGTCCGGCATCGAAGATGACGCCATTGAAATCAACTGTTCGCGCAAGTGATTTAAAGTCATGAGTGATTTTCTGGATTTTGCTATCTGCAAGCCAATCACCTATCTCGTCCGACATCACCAAATAAACCTCAGTAGGTGAGAGTGCAACTGCATATGAACTTAAACGCTCATCTAACAATTCGAACAAGAAGCCAACTGTTCCTGTAAACGATTGCAACTTCTTTGAGAGTTCCTCGGGTGTAAAGATATTTGCATCGACCGCATTTGGTGACTCGCTCTTTGCGGGTAACTTATTGAGCAAAGTGCGAAATTCCAATTTGCTAAAGAGATTTCTGACCGCTTCCACGTCGAATTCACTCCATGTTAATTCATCAATCGAATAGTGAATAGGAACATCCGAAATCAATTGTGTAAGTTCATGGTTTTGAATAACCGAGTTGATATTTGCCCTAAGAGATTCACCGACTTTTCCTGGAATCTCATCGACTTTTGCAATCAATTTAGAGAGTGACCCATATTCGACTATCCATTTTGCGGCGGTCTTCTCACCTACTCCAGGTATCGATGGCAAGTTATCGCTCGGGTCCCCACGAAGTGCAGCGAAATCTGGATATTGCTCAGGAGTCAATCCATATTTTTCGACTACAGCTGCTGGTGTCATGCGCGCTAATTCAGAGACGCCTTTCTTCGGATAGAGCACAGTTATATCCTCGTTAACTAATTGAAAGCTATCCCTATCACCGCTACATATTGAAACTGTAAAACCTTTTTTAACTGCATCTTTTGCGATTGTCGCGAGCAAGTCGTCAGCTTCAAATCCTTCCATTGAATACTCATTTATCTTCATCGCTTTGAGCAATTCGTGAATTAGCGGGATCTGGGATCTGAATTCATCGGGAGTGGCTCTTCTTGTAGCTTTATATTCAGGAAATTTCTCGGTTCTAAACGTCTTGCGTGAGACATCAAAGGCAACCGCAATATGGGTTGGTTTCTCATCTTTTATTAGGCTCATCAACATATTTGCAAAACCATAAACTGCATTTGTATGTTGACCTGATGCGGTGGTGAAACTTTCCACTGGCAGTGCAAAGAATGCTCGGTATGCCATTGAATGTCCATCAATAAGCAATAAGCGCTTCATGGGTTTATCTTAATCATCACAAAGGTGTTATCTTTTGGAAATGGAAAATTCAGAGTTTATGGAATTGCTAAATGGACGTGGTCAAGCAGCGCTAGATAAGAAGATGGGAATCAAGATTCTCGAAGCCACCCCTCAGCGTCTAGTAGGAACTATGCCAGTTGAAGGCAATACACAACCTCTCGGATTCCTCCATGGCGGCGCAAATGTTGTTCTCGCAGAAACACTTGGATCAATTGGAACTTGGCTTCACGCTGGTCCAAACAGAAGGATTGTCGGTGTTGATATAAATGCAACTCACCATAAGACTGCGACCAAGGGATTAGTTACCGCTGTCGCAACTGCGATTTCACTTGGCAGAACTTTGTGCAGCTACAACGTTGAGATCACAAATGAAGACGGGCAGCGCACTTGCACCGCCCGTATCACTTGCTTAATTTTGAACGATTAATTAATTAATGCGCTCCAGTTCCTAGGTAAGCCTCTTTAACCGCAGGATCATTTAAAAGATCTTTTGCAGGAGCTTCCTTAGTCACATGTCCCACTTCGAGAATATATGCGCGATGCGCACGTTGCAGCGCCTGCTGCGCATTCTGTTCAACCAAAAGGATTGTTGTTCCTTGCTTATTGATTTCGGTGATGATGTTGAAGATATTTTGAATCATCATCGGTGCAAGACCCATTGAAGGTTCATCTAGCAATAGAACCTTTGGACGTTGCATCAATGCACGAGCGATTGCCAACATCTGCTGCTCTCCACCCGAAAGCGTTCCACCAGCTTGTGATGCGCGCTCTTTTAGACGCGGGAAGAGGTGATAGACGCGATCCAAATCCTCTTGCATCTCATGTTTGCGTTCTTTGCGAAAGAACTTTCCCATCTCAAGATTCTCAAGCACAGTCATGCCTGGAAAAATTCCGCGTCCTTCTGGTGCCTGAGAAATTCCAAGTTCTACACGCTCGTGCGCAGGAACTTTATTGATCTCTTGTCCATCAAAGAGAATTTGACCGCTTGTGACAGGGCGAATACCAGAGATTGTTTTAAGCATCGTGGTTTTGCCTGCACCGTTAGCACCAATCAAGGTAACAATCTCTCCTTGATTGACAACAATTGATACGCCTTTTATCGCTTCGATCTTGCCGTAAAAGACATGTAGATCTTTAATTTCAAGACGCATCAGCAGGCGCTCCTAAGTAGGCCTCGATAACACGAGGATCGTTTTGGACCACCGATGGGATGTCATCGGCAATCTTGGTTCCGAAATCTATAACTACAACTCGATCAGAGATGCCCATGATCAAAGACATATCGTGTTCGATCAAAAGCACTGTGTATCCAGCATCTCGAATCTTCTTAATGGTATTTGCAAGTTCTACCTTCTCTGCTGGATTGAAACCAGCAGCTGGTTCATCAAGGAGAATCAATTGAGGACTAGTTCCCATTGCACGAGCAATTTCAAGTCGTCGCTGAACACCATATGGAAGATTCTTGGCGAGGCGATCCGAATATTCATCAATCCCGATAAATTTTAGAATCTCGCGCGCCTTTTCACGACCTTCGCGTTCTTCGCGACGGGCTCTTGGAAATCCGAATAACGAACCCAAAACGCCAGATTTCTTATGAACATCGGTTCCAGTAATAACATTTTCAAGCGCTGTCATATCTCCCCAGAGTCGAATATTCTGGAAGGTACGAGCGATACCTTTTTTAGTGATATCAAAGCGCTTCAATCCGTTAAGACGTTCACCGTTGAAAATAATGTCGCCTTCGGTCGCTTGATAGACACCAGTAACAACATTGAAGACCGTTGTCTTGCCAGCGCCATTTGGACCAATGAGGGCCAAGATCTCACCTGGATAAACATCTATATCGACTGCATTTAACGCGGTAACTCCGCCAAATCGCATTGTTACATTACGTAGTGAAAGGATTGCATCATCGCGAGTCTCTTTTTGAAGATGCTGGCTCATATTATGCCTTCCCTTCTGTGGCTTTTTTGACTAAAGCTTTTTCACGTTTCTTACGTGGAAGCAATCCATCTGGTCGGAAATTCATAACAATCACTAGGACTATTCCGAAAACCAACATACGTGCATCGGAAATGAAGCGGATGCGATCTGGCAGGTAACCAAGGATCACCGCACCTAGAATCACACCCCAGATATTTCCAATTCCACCAAATACAACACAGGCAAGAATTAAAACCGAGACGTTTAATTTAAATTGCTCTGGTGAAATAAAGAGGTTCTTAGATGCAAATAGGACTCCAGCCGCACCTCCAACAGAGGCTCCAAGAACGAAAGACCATATCTTGTAGCGAAGAGCGCGCACACCCATAAGTTCTGCAGCATCTTCATCTTGGCGAATCGCTTCCCATGCACGACCTGGTCTACGAACCGTTAGACGTCGAATCATCCAAATAGTTAAGAGAATCATTACTAGAACCACCCAGAAGAATAACTTCTGATTTACAAGATCAAATTCTTGTCCAAAGATAGGTGGAGGCATCGGTACGCCTGCAATTCCATTAGGGCCATTTGTAAGGCTGCCCCAGTTAAGTGCGATGATACGAATGATTTCACCGAATCCCATCGTCACAATTGCTAGATAGTCACCGCGAAGTCGAAGCGTTGGGAAGCCGAGCAATAGACCAGCAAACATTGCTAATAGAATGCCAATTGGCATAACTTCCCAAGTGTTCCAGCTATATCGCACACCTAAGATGCCCATTGCATATGCACCTAGTGCAAAGAATGCAACGTAACCTAGATCGAGCATCCCAGATTTACCAACCACAATATTTAGGCCAAGCGCCATCAAAACGAACATGGCGATTGGGTGCACTAATACTGCGCTATAAGAAGCATTTGGTGTATCTAAGAAACTAATTCCAACAAATGGTAGGCAAGCAGCCAGAGCGATAAATAGAAGAGCAAGTCCAACTCGTTGAATTCGATTGGCTTTCTCCCACTTATCTGCGCCCCAGTCGCGAAGATTGAAGTTCATATTCATTGATCTATGCCCTTCCTGTCTGAATTGCTTCGCCAAATAGTCCAGTTGGTCTAAATAGCAATACCAAAATCAAAACGATAAATACTGTTATCGCCTTCCATTGAGTGCCAAGAATCGCAGCAGAGTAGGTTTCAAGTAATCCAAGGGCGATTCCACCAGCCATCGCGCCTCGAATATTTCCGATACCGCCGAGAACCGCAGCGGTGAAGGCGGCGATACCCAT
>CAYFJY010000047.1:0-6607 GCA_964343665.1 uncultured Actinomycetes bacterium
CACCATGTATTCGAATCACAATTCAAAGCGGTCGCTCGCGCACTTCGAGATGCGATCAAATTAGATGGAGTCGCCGGTATACCATCCACAAAGGGAACGCTTTGATTGCAATTCTTGACTATGGGTCAGGAAATCTCCGCTCCGCGCTTCGCGCATTTGAAACAACAGGCAAGAAGGTTTTTTTGACCTCGGATCCAGATTCCGCTGCAAATGCCGACGCATTGGTAGTTCCAGGAGTAGGTGCATTTGGATCTTGTATGTCTGGGCTCTTATCTGTAAACGGTGATGAAATTATTAAAAGTAGGTTTGCAAAAGGGAAACCGACTCTAGGAATTTGTGTCGGCATGCAGATACTTTTTGAAAAAGGTGTTGAGCACGGGACTTCTGCCGGAATAGGAATTGTTAAGGGAATAGTGGAGAAGTTAGATGCTCCGATCCTTCCTCACATTGGATGGAATACGGTCCGAATAGAAGGCGCTAGCAAATTGTTCAAAGGAATAGAGCGAGATTCTTTCTATTTTGTACATTCTTATGGGGTTAAATCTTCGGCAGGAACTGCACGCGCATATACAGATTACGACGGAGAATTCTTATCAGCTTTTGAAGATCAGAGTATTTCGGCAACACAATTTCATCCAGAGAAGAGTGGTGCGACGGGTTTGAAATTGATCAGCAATTGGGTGAATAGTTTATGAAATTGGAACTTTTACCTGCGGTAGATGTCAAAGGTGGACAAGCAGTAAGGCTGGTTCAAGGAGAACTTGGAAGTGAATCGAATTATGGTTCACCTTTAGAAGCCGCTCTAGATTTTCAAAGCGCTGGTGCCGAGTGGATTCATCTTGTAGATCTAGATGCAGCCTTTGGGATTGGAAGTAATTCAAATTTACTCGCTGAAGTAATCGAAAAATTAGATATTGCGGTTGAACTCTCTGGCGGGATACGCGACGATGATTCTTTACGCCGCGCTTTGAATACTGGCTGCAAGCGAATAAATCTTGGGACCGCTGCATTAGAGAATCCCGACTGGACAGCAAAAGTAATTAGTGAGTTTGGTGATCGAATTGCAGTTGGGTTGGATGTACGTGGACGAACTTTAGCCGCAAGAGGTTGGACAAAAGAAGGTGGCGATCTTTATGAAACCATTGAGAGATTAGATCGCGCAGGTTGCGCACGATATGTGGTTACAGATGTAACCAAAGATGGAACTCTTAAAGGCCCAAATCTAGAGTTGTTAAAAGATGTGTGTGAATCTACAAAGGCGCACATAGTTGCTTCTGGTGGTATCTCATCGCTTGAAGATATAAATGCAATCAAGAGCCTTGTGAATATCGGAGTTGAAGGCGCGATTATGGGTAAGGCGCTATATGCAGGCGCTTTCACTTTGGAAGAAGCTTTGAAAGTTGCAAATAAATGACGCTCTCGATTCGAATTATTCCCTGTTTGGATGTCACTGATGGTCGCGTAGTTAAAGGCGTTAACTTTGTGAATTTAGTTGACGCCGGAGATCCAGTTGAAATGGCCAAAACTTATGATGTTGAAGGTGCAGACGAATTAACTTTCCTAGATATCTCAGCAAGTAGCAGCGGTCGAGAAACCACCTTTGATGTTGTGCGAAAAACGGCAGAGCAGGTATTTATACCTTTAACAGTCGGCGGTGGAATCAGGAATGTCGATGATGTCGATGCGCTACTTAGGTCAGGTGCTGACAAGATAAGTATCAATACCTCTGCAATAAAACGACCTGAATTAATCGCGGAGATTGCAGAGAAATTTGGTTCTCAAGTTTTGGTTCTTTCTGTGGATGCAAGGCGAGCCAATATCGGTTATGAAGTTACAACTCACGGTGGGCGCGAAAGCTCGGGCATTGATGCATTAGAGTGGGTAAAACGGGCGTGTGATTTAGGAGTAGGTGAGGTGCTTTTGAATTCTATGGATGCCGATGGGACGCGTGCGGGTTATGACATCAAAATGATCTCGGAAGTTCGAGCTATTTGTTCAGTTCCATTGATCGCATCAGGCGGAGCCGGAAAATTAGAAGATTTTTCAGATGCTCTAGATGCAGGTGCAGATGCGCTACTTGCTGCCAGCGTCTTCCACTTTGGTACATTCAAAATCTCAGATGTTAAGAAGTATCTAGCCGGTCGCGGATATAAAGTGCGCAAGAGCCAATTAGGTTAAGGCAAAATTCACTCATGGAAATTCCTTCACAAATCAGAGAGGCCTTAAGTAAAGGTCTCGTCTCTGTAGTTGTGCAGGATGCAAAGAGCAATGAAGTACTTATGGTTGCTTGGATGAATGAAGAGGCGCTGATTAAAACTCTTGAGAGCAAACGTGCTACTTACTTCAGTCGAAGCCGTGACAAACTTTGGGTCAAAGGTGAAACATCTGGCAATTTTCAAGAAGTCGTTGAAGTCAGATTCGATTGTGATGGAGATTCAGTTCTACTTAAAGTAAATCAGGTTGGTGGAGCTTGTCACACTGGCCAGTACTCATGTTTTCACAATGAACTCAAATGAATCTAATTGAATTTCGTCAGTACGCAAAGAACTACAACGTAATCCCAGTAACTCGTAAGTTGTTGGCAGATGGCGAGACTCCAATTGGAGTTTATAAAAAATTAGCTAAATCAAGAGCAAATACTTTTCTACTTGAATCTGCAGAATATGGTGGTGTGTGGTCACGCTATTCATTTATAGGTGTGGCATCTGAAGCTACTTTGACCGAGAAAGATGGGGAAGTTTTTTGGCGAGGAACAATGCCAGCCGGTGCTCCAACAGGTGTTGATCCTTTATCTGCGCTTCGAATGGCAGCCGCACATCTTCGCTCTCCAGAGATCCCAAATACACCGACTTTAACTGGGGGATTAGTTGGATATTTAGGTTACGACAGCGTCCGTAGGTTGGAGAAATTGCCCAACATCTCTAGTGACGAATTAAAGGTTCCTGAACTTGAATTTATGTTGACCTCTGATTTGGCCGTTATGGATCACTCTGAAGGAAGCATCACGCTAATAGCGAATGTAATCAATTGGGATGGCAGCGATGAGAGAGTCGATGAAGTTTATGAATTAGCTATCAACCGACTTGATCGAATGCAAAAAGATCTTCAATCAGCTTTACCAGGTGATATTGCTAGTATCGATGAGAAGGTTGCTTATAATCAAAATAATTATGAGAGCAATATCGACGAGGATGCATTCTTAGAGAAAGTTGGAAAGATCAAAGAAGAGATTAAATCTGGAGAGGCATTTCAGGTAGTGATATCTCAGAGATTTGTAGCAGATTGTCAGGCGGACTCTTTAGATGTTTACCGCATGCTTCGCTTACATAATCCAAGCCCATATATGTTCTTTCTACGGTTCGAAGATGGATTAGATGTAGTTGGTTCAAGCCCTGAGGCTCTCGTTAAAGTTACCGATGGTGAGGTAATGGTGCATCCAATTGCCGGCACCAGACGTAGATCAAATTCGCCAGAAAAAGATGAGAAAATTGCGCAAGAGCTTCTTTCAGACCCTAAAGAGCGTGCTGAACACTTAATGTTGGTAGATCTCGGTCGAAATGATCTTGGCAGAGTCTGCGAACCTGGAAGTGTTGAAGTGGTTGAGTTTATGAATATAGAACGTTTTTCACATGTGATGCATATTGTTTCTACCGTCACTGGAAAATTGGATTCAAATAAAGCTCCTATTGAAGCGCTCTTTTCGACATTTCCAGCCGGAACTTTATCTGGAGCACCAAAACCTAGAGCCATGCAGATCATCGAAGAGTTAGAACCAAGTCGACGTGGCATATACGGCGGCGCTCTTGGATATTTAGATTTTCGTGGAAATATCGATACATGTATCGCAATTCGTACAGCTGTAATTCGTGAGGGGAAAGCTTATGTTCAGGCAGGTGCAGGGGTCGTTGCGGATTCAGATGCCAAATCTGAATTTCAAGAGTGCATAAATAAAGCTGCTGCTGTACTTGGTGCAGTCAATGCAGCCAATAACTTAAGGTCCGCCAAATGAGTGAGATTCTTACATTTATATTAACCATAATTCTTGCTCTCGCTTTAATTAGTTATGTTGGTAGTAAGCGAAAAAAGAGTTCTAGATACGAGAGATCCCCACATCCGACCAGCGATTGGCAAAAATTAGATCGCGGAATCGATCCAAGCGAATGAGCGTATTAGATTCAATAATCGAAGGCGTGCGTGAAGATTTAGCAGCACGACGTATGCCACTTTCAAAATTACATGAATTGATGGAACAAGCGCCTAACGTCATATCTCCAAATTTCCCCAAGGAATCCATGTCTATTATCGCTGAAGTAAAACGTAAATCTCCAAGTAAGGGAGACCTTGCAAATATTCCAGAACCGGCAAAACTTGCGATGCAATACCAAGAGGCAGGTGCAGCAGCGGTAAGTGTTTTGACAGAGAAGCGTAGGTTTAATGGTTCACTTGAGGATTTTGATGAAGTCAGACGAGATATAAGGCTACCCATGCTTCGAAAAGATTTTATGGTCGATGAATATCAATTCTTTGAGGCAAGGGCTCACGGTGCTGATTTAATCTTATTAATAGTTGCTGCTCTCTCAAGGAATCAACTTTCTGATTATTATGAACTGACAAAAGAACTAGGGATGAAGGCGCTAGTAGAAGTACATACTCACGATGAATTGGAGAGCGCCATGGATATAAATCCTGAAATCATCGGCGTTAATTCGCGAAACTTGAAGACGTTGGAAGTGGATCAAAAAGTTTTCCAAGATCTGATTCCTAGAATCCCAAATGAGATTACAAGAGTTGCAGAGTCAGGTATCTCAACGCGCTCAGAAGTCCAGTTTGCCGAAGCATCTGGCGCTAATGTGATTTTGGTCGGAGAAGCGTTAGTTAGAGCAGGGGATCCGATTTCCAACATGGCGGCGCTCTTGGGTCGAAAGTAGGATTCGCCTCATGACTTTCGATGGACACTTTGGCCAATTTGGTGGCCGCTTTGTGCCCGAAGCGCTGATTCCAGCTTTAGATGAATTGGCAGAGGCATTTAACTCTGCAAAGAACGATCCAAAATTCAAAGAAGAGTTGGATAACCTACATAAGAGATATTCAGGTCGTCCTTCGATTATCACCGAAGCGAAAAGGTTCTCCCAATATTGCGGTGGAGCGAGAATTCTCTTAAAACGTGAAGATTTGAACCACACTGGTTCTCATAAGATTAATAATGTTCTTGGCCAAGCACTTTTGACAAAGCGAATGGGGAAACCTCGAATAATTGCGGAGACCGGAGCTGGGCAACATGGTGTGGCATCTGCAACTGCGGCAGCGTTACTAGGACTCGAATGTGTCGTATACATGGGCGAGGAAGATACTCGCCGCCAATCTCTAAATGTTGCGCGAATGAAATTATTGGGTGCCGAGGTAGTTCCTGTTACTAGCGGATCAAAAACTTTGAAAGATGCAATTAACGAAGCGATGCGCGATTGGGTCACAAATGTTGAGAATACTCATTACCTTTTAGGTACAGTTGCTGGGCCACATCCTTTTCCAGAGATGGTGCGTGATTTCCATAAGATCATTGGCGAAGAGTCCCGCGAACAAGTTTTAGAGCTAACTGGCAGACTTCCTGATGCTGTCCTTGCTTGCGTTGGCGGCGGATCTAATGCAATTGGTATTTTTCATCGCTTTATAAGTGATGAAAGCGTTCGTTTAATTGGTTTAGAAGCCGGTGGAGAAGGTATCGAAACTGGACGACATGCCTCAACAATTACCGGTGGAAGCATCGGAGTTTTGCATGGAACCAGAACTTATGTTTTGCAAGATTCGAATGGGCAAACGGTTGAATCACATTCGATAAGCGCTGGCTTGGATTATCCAGGTGTTGGACCTGAGCACGCGATATTAAATGACACAGGTCGCGCCGAATATCGCTCTATAACAGACGATGAAGCGATGGAGGCATTCTCTCTATTATCAAAGTGCGAGGGAATAATCCCAGCAATCGAAACTGCACATGCACTTGCTGGCGCGATGAAGGTAGGAAAAGAATTGGGTAGAGATGCGATTCTTTTGATTAATCTCTCAGGTCGTGGCGATAAGGATGTTCAAACTGCTGCGAAGTATTTCGGAATACCATTGGATTGAACTCATAGATGACTGCTTTAGATCAACTTTTTTCGAGACCAGGAAAGAAATTAATTGGATATGTGCCTGCTGGTTTTCCGACCTTTGATGGCGCAAAAGCGATAATCAAAGCAATGATCGATGGAGGTGTAGATGCCATTGAGGTTGGTTTTCCATATAGCGATCCCGTAATGGATGGGCCAACTATTCAAGCCGCAGCGGATAAATCTTTGGCTAATGGGACCACTTCAGATGATGTTATGGCAACTTTAAAATTTGCCTCAGAATTAGCGCCTTCTGTGATCATGTCTTATTGGAATCCAATCGAAAAATATGGACCAGCAAAATTTTCAAAAGATATGGCCGTTGCAGGTGGAAGTGGGACTATCACTCCAGATTTGACTGTTGAAGAAGCAGGAACCTGGTTGTCAGCATGTAAAAAAGAATCTCTGAATACAATATTTGTAGTTGCTCCAAGTAGCAACGATGAGAGGCTAAAGAAAGT
>CAYFJY010000048.1:0-6567 GCA_964343665.1 uncultured Actinomycetes bacterium
CATCTGAGCGTATTCTCTATGGTTGACTTGGGTCAAGAGCGAAAGGCGCGCAATGTTTATAAACAAGATGCCACGATATGAAATTCTCTCTGAAGAGTCGATGGCGACACTCACCGCAGGTTGGAAGCGAATCGTTTCAGAGATTGGAATTGAATTCGCAAGTCCATGGGCAGTTGAAATGCTGAAAGAAGCTGGCCAAGAGGTAAGCGGTGAGAATGTTAAGTTCGATCCTGATTGGATTTTGAAACAAGTTGCTAAAGCTCCCAAGGAATTTGACTTACGCGCTCGCAATCCGAAACGAAACGTACATATTGGTGGCGATGCGATGGTGTTTGGCGGAGTTTATGGACCGCCATTCGTGCTAGAAGGCTCAACTCGTCGCGACGGAACATATAAAGATTTTGAGAATTTCTGCAAATTAGCTCAGAGCTTCGATGCTCTTGACTCTGTTGGTGGAGTTGTGATCGAGCCAAATGATCTCTCTCTTGATTCACGCCATTTAGATATGGCATTTGCACAGGCAACTCTTACGGATAAGTTCTTCATGGGTAACGTTGTATCTGCGACAAATGCTAAAGATGTTATCGCGATGGCAGAGATAATTCATGGTGGTAGAAAAGCAATCGAAGATACCCCAGCTTTAATTTCTTTGGTCAACTGCAACTCTCCACTTCGTTGGGATGATCGCATGTTGGATTCAATGCGCGAATATGTTCTTGCAGGACAGCCAGTTGTATTTACTCCATTCTTATTGATGGGCGCAATGTCACCAGTGACGATTCCTGCAACTTTGGCACAACAGATCGCGGAGGCTCTAACTGGAATTGCGCTCTCACAATTAATTCGCCCTGGTTGCCCAGTTGTTTTTGGTTCGTTCTTATCAAATGTTGATATGCAATCAGGTTCGCCGCAATTTGGTACCCCAGAATCCGGAATCGGATTGCTTTGCACCGGTCAAATTGCCCGAAGCTTCAACCTTCCTTTCCGCGGTGGCGGAGGCTTAAATTCATCACAAACCGTTGATGCTCAAGCTGGCTATCAAACTTTGATGACTATGCTTCCAACATTCTTAGCTGGAACTAACTGGGTTATGCATACCGCTGGTTGGTTAGAGGGCGGCTTGGTCTCCTCGTACGATAAATTCGTTGTAGATATTGAGATTCTCCAAGCGTTACAAACTGAATTCACACCACTTGAATTCAATGAGGGTTCACTAGCTTTCGATGCACATCTTGAAGTAGGACATGGCGGCCATTTCCTAGGGGCTGCTCACACAATGGAGAGATTCCGCGATTGTTTCTATCGTCCATTCCTAACAAATAGCGATAACTACGAACGCTGGAATCGTTTAGGAGCGAAAGATACACGTGCGCGCGCAGAAGAGATCTGGAAGAAGAAGTTGGAAGAGTATGAAAAACCAGAGATCGAATCCGCCGTGCTTACTGGATTAACTGATTATGTTGCAAAACGAAAGAGCGAATTAGGCGAGTAATTGATTAGTTATGAGTGGTAATGAGTAAGACGCTTTACATAAACGGTGAGTGGCGTTCTGCAATCGATGGCCACACTTGGGATGTAATTAGCCCTGCCGATGGGCATGTGGTAACAACAGTTGCGGAAGCAACTGTTGCAGATATCGAGCTAGCTATCTCAGCTGCCCGCAAGACTTTCGATAATGGAGATTTTCCAAATTGGGGTTTTGAGAGACGATCAGCTCTTGTAGCAAAAATCGCAGATTTAATGGAACGCGATTTGAAGATCCTTGCGAAGTTAGAGAGCGATGACACTGGAAAGCGTTTAATTGAAGCAGAGTACGACATTTCAGATGTGATTGCATGCTTCCGGCATTTTGCGAAAATTGGAAAACGACAGCACGAACGCGTTGTCGAAATCGCCCAGGAAAACATTGAATCCCGTGTGGTTCACGAACCAATTGGTGTCTGCACTTTAATTGGCCCTTGGAACTATCCGCTCCTTCAAGTTTCTTGGAAAGTCGCACCAGCTCTTGTTTCAGGCTGCACATTTATCGTCAAACCAGCGGAGCTCACTCCATCGTCAGCAATTCACCTTTTTAAATTGATCGAAGAGGCCGGGACCCCTGCGGGAGTTGCAAATTTAATTCTCGGCAAAGGTTCAGTTATCGGAGATGCGCTAACGAGTGATCCACGCGTTGATCTAGTCTCTTTCACCGGAAGTCTCGGTGTCGGTCAACGCATTATGTCGCTTGCTTCAAAGACAATAAAGAAAGTTGCACTTGAATTAGGTGGCAAGAATCCGAATATCATTTTTGCAGATGCGAATTTAGATGCAGCGATTGATAATGCAGTTACTGCAGGCTTTCTTCATTCCGGCCAAGTTTGTTCCGCCGGAACTCGTTTGATTGTCGAAAAATCTATTCATGATCAAGTAGTCAATGAGATCGTAAGAAGAGCCAAAGCAATAAAACTTGGGGGACCAGAATCAACCGACGCGGAAACAGGTCCATTGATTAGCGAGAGCCATCTGAAGAAGGTGGAAGAGTATGTAGCAAAGGGCATAGCTGAAGGCGCAAAACTATTGGTAGGCGGTTCACGATTGACCGATGGTGACTTTGCAAAGGGAAATTTCTTTCCACCAACTTTGCTTGATGATTGCAATACAAAAATGAGTTGCGTGCAAGATGAATCATTCGGCCCGATTATTACCGTTGAAACCTTTGAAAATGAAGATGAAGCGATTCAATTAGCCAATGACACTATCTACGGATTAAGTGGTGCAGTTTGGAGCGGAGATACAGAGAAAGCCAGAAGAGTTTCAAGGGCGCTTAGACACGGAACAGTCTGGGTAAATGATTACGGACCTTATAAGCCTGAAGCGGAGTGGGGCGGATTCAAGGCCTCTGGAATCGGTCGTGAATTAGGCGAACATGGATTGCAAGAATTCCTTGAAAGTAAGCACATTTGGACCAACAATAAGCCTGGTAGATCGGGATGGTTCAAAGACCCCCGATAAATATTGGGGGTTGAGTTGTCAGAGCCGAAAATTTCAGTTCGTAATGTTTGGAAAGTTTTCGGACCTAATGCCGATAAATTAATCGGCACTCCAGATGCAAACTTAAGTCGAACCGAACTTCGCAATAAAACTGGTAACACCATTGCAGTTCGCGATGTTTCATTCGATGTAGCACCTGGCGAAGTCTTCGTGGTTATGGGTTTATCAGGTTCAGGTAAATCCACTTTGGTTCGTTGCATGACAAGGCTAATAGAACCAACTCGCGGCGAATTGATTTTTAGCAACGAAGATATTTTGAAAGTTAATAGTGATCGATTACGAGAATTACGTAGGACTAAATTCTCCATGGTCTTCCAGCACTTTGGACTCTTGCCGCATCGCAAAGTCGTAGACAATATTGCCTATCCACTTGAGATAAATGGAGTATCAAAAGCTGATCGCCATAAGCGCGCGCATGAAGTGATTGAACTAGTTGGACTTACTGGGTACTCAGAGGCTTACCCAGAACAGTTGTCGGGCGGCATGCAACAGCGCGTGGGACTAGCAAGAGCGCTCGCTGCTGATCCAGAGATCATGTTCTTAGATGAACCATTTAGCGCTCTTGATCCATTGATTCGAAGAGATATGCAGAATGAAGTAATAAGACTTCACCATGAATTAGGTAAAACCATGGTCTTCATTACCCATGACTTGCAAGAAGCTGCGAAAGTCGGAGATCGCATCGCAATTATGCGCGATGGCGCTTTGATTCAGGTCGGGACACCAGAGGAGTTAGTTGCCAATCCAAAAGATGATTATGTTGCAAATTTTGTGCGCGATATCGCAAAATCGCACGTACTAACACTTAAATATCTTGTAAGGCCATTACGTTCTGATGAAGCGGCATCCAATGTTGAACTTCCTGCCACGATGATTATTCGCGAGGCAACAGCGAAGATTCTAGAAGCACATCATCCAGTGCATGTAGTTGAGAATGGAAAGTCAATTGGAGTCGTGGCAGCAGAGGATGTATTGGGCTTAATCGCAGGGACAAATTGATGCTCACGAGGATTCGCGAACATAAAGGTTATTTCTTTGCTGGTTTTGTGGTTATTTGGTATTTCTTTTCAAAGCTCTTCACAGGAAAGTTAACTTTAGAACTTCCGATTGCAGATAACACGCCCTTTACAAATGTTGTCGGTGGCGCAGCAGACGCAATTAGCGGAAATCGAACCACCAGCCCTTTCTTTATCTACTTCTTCAATCCAATCAGGCTTTTGATAAATGGTTTTGTAGATTTGATTAGAAATCTGATTTCCACTCCCTCAAGTGGGGCTGGAACGCCGATAATTGGGTGGATTGGGGTTGTGGCAATCCTTGGATTTATTGCATACGCAACAAGTCGTTTCCGAATTGCGCTTTTGGTAATTACATTAACGACCGCTTGTGGACTCTTAGGGTTGTGGCAAGACAGCATGGACACCTTAGCAATGACTATCGCGGCAGTAATTCTCTCTCTGGCATTTGGAATTCCACTTGGCATTTGGGCTGGATTATCAGATCGCGTTTTGAAATTACTGACTCCAATCTTAGATTTGGCTCAGATCCTTCCAACTCTTGTTTATCTTGCACCTTTGGCACTCTTCTTCATGATTGGCGAAGCATCGGCGACGATTGCAACAATGATCTACAGCATTCCGATTGCAATTCGAATTACTTCACATGCAATACGCTCGCTTAATTTCTCACCAGTAGAAGCTTCGATATCAATGGGTGCGACAGAGAAGCAGACTTTACGCAAAGTTCAATTACCTATGGCCAAACAAATGATTGTCCTTGGAATCAATCAAACTGTTATGGCTGCGCTCTCGTTTGTAGTTATCGCCGCATTGATCGCTGCTCCCGGACTTGGAAAGCCTGTTGTTGCAGCTCTCACTATTCAGAACACAGGTCAGGGATTGGTTGCCGGACTTGCAGTTGTATTTATGGCAATTATGTTAGATCGCGCTACTAGCGCAGCGGCGACCAAACAGAAGTCTTTTATTCCGCCTACTGAGAAGCAAATCAAGACTCGACGTCGAAATATCACAATTTTTGGCTCAATCACACTTTTACTCACATTGGCATCTCATTTTGTTGCGAAACTTGGTGCATTTCCAACCAACATTGATTTAGCTACTCCGATAGCGAAGTTCACTAACAAGATTGTGGATTACTTGGTCAACGATCTCTCATTTGCAACCGTAGGTTTCAAAGATTTCATTTCTATCTGGGTTTTAAATCCTATTGAAGATATGTTGGCTCGAGCTCCTTGGTTCATGACCTTGTCGATGTTTGTGATTGTTGCTTTAGTTCTGGCGGGGATACGAGTCGCTTTTCTTACCTTTGTGCTTTTAATTTCTATAGTGGTTACGGGTCTTTGGTTCGATGCGATGATCACATTGACTCAGACTATTGTCGCAACACTTTTAACTATGATAGTTGGCGTATTGCTTGGGATATGGGTGGGCAGAAGTAAGAGAGTTGATTCGATATTGCGTCCATTTATGGATGCAGGTCAGACAATGCCGGCATTCGTTTATTTAGTTCCGGTGTTGGGTTTATTTGGTCCGACAAGATTTACTGCGATTGTTACCGGCATCGTCTACTCAATCCCGGTAGTAGTTAAGATTGTCGGAGAAGGGATCAGGACAGTTCCCGAATCTATAGTTGAAGCTGCAACAGCAGCCGGTTCAAATGTCCGCCAAATTATTTTGAAAGTTCAATTGCCGGCTGCGAGAAAAGCTCTCTTACTTGCAGCTAATCAAGGAATGATCTTCGTTCTTGCAGTCATTGTTATCGGAGGGTTTGTAGGCGCTGGAGGACTTGGTTACTTGGTGATCATGGGAAGTTCAAAGCCTGAATTGACTGGTAAAGGGTTAGTTGCGGGATTAGTTATTCTCATTTTGGGGGTCACTATCGACCGGATTGCTCAAGCTGCCGCTCGCCGAGCCTAAAAATTCATCAAAAATTCTATTTAGTCCCTTCCATGTTCCATGTGTAACGCTTAGGCTTTCATCACATGAAAAGTTTTTCGATTTATTCCAGAGGAGGGATAATGAAATTAACAAGTAGACGAAAGATGGCAATCGCATCTTCAGTCTTGCTATCTGCATTTGCAGTTACTGCGACAATGCAGGCTCCTGCAAAAGCTGCAGGTTGTGGAACTTGGGGCATGGCAATGCATGCCTGGAATGGTTACACCGCATCTGCACAGGTAGTAACAGAAGTTGCAAAGGCACAAGGTTGCACAATCAACCAGACCACTCTTCAAGAGGCTGGCGTTACTTATGATGCTATGGAAGCTGGAACAGTAGATGTAATCATCGAAGACTGGGGCGGCGGACGTTGGCAGAAGTGGGTAGATCGCGGCAAGGTTGTTGTAGTTGGCAGCAACGGAAATATCGGAAAGATCGGTATGTTCGTAGCGCCTTGGATGGTCGCAAAATATCCAGGAATCACAGATTCTAAGAATTTAAATAAGTATGCATCGCTATTTAAGACCGCTGATTCAGGTGGAAAAGGCGCTTGGTATGAAGGCCCTCCTGGCTATACAAC
>CAYFJY010000049.1:0-6428 GCA_964343665.1 uncultured Actinomycetes bacterium
CTAGCTTGGAAGGCTAGAACTCTACCATTGAGCTACACCCGCATATTCTTGCGAATGGGCTAAGAGTAATTGGTTTGGTTATGAACTTCCAATTCTTGCCATAGACTTCTGCCTCGCAAGAAACGGGGCGTAGCGTAGTGGCTAGCGCGTCTGCTTTGGGAGCAGAAGATCGTGGGTTCGAGTCCCTCCGCCCCGACCAAATTAATTAAGTTAAATAAATTCCAAGGAGCACTTTGTGAAAAGCTCGGTCGAAAACCTTTCACCTACACGTGTTCGTTTTGATATCTCAATTGAATTCAATGAGATGTCACAACATGTTGCAGATGCATATAAGAAAGTCGCATCGCAGGTAAACATCCCAGGTTTCCGCAAAGGCAAAGTTCCAGCTGCAATGATCGACCAGCGTGTAGGTCGTGGCACAGTTCTAGACGAGGCAATCAATTCAGCTTTGCCTGATTTCTATACGCAGGCAGCTCGCGAACACAAAATCGCTGTGATTGGTCGCCCTGAGGTGGACATAAAGGAATTCGTCGATAACGAGAAGCTCAATTTCACCATTGAGGTAGATGTACGACCTGAAATTAAACTTCCAGATTTCTCAAAAATCGAAATCAAGGTTGATGACGTAACTGTCACACAAGCAGAAATCGATGAACAAGTTGATGCTTTACGCGCTCGCTTTGGAACACTTCATGTTGTTGAGCGCGCCGTTAAGACTGGCGATTTCATAAATATCGATTTAGTTGCAAAAGTAAATGGTGAAGAGGTTGAAGGCGGAACCGCCAATGACATCTCTTACGAAGTTGGCTCAAATAGCATGGTCGATGGGCTTGATGATGCAGTTCTTGGTTTGAATGCGGGTGACTCAAAGGTCTTCGAAACTTCCCTTCTTGGAATGCAAGAGGGAGAGACAGGTTCAGTAACAGTGACTGTTAAGTCAGTTAAAGAGCGCGAATTGCCAGCTCTTGATGATGCTTTCGCAAAGCTCGCATCAGAGTTCGATAATCTCTCAGAACTAAAGGAAGATATTGCAAAGCGCCTTGAGCGCGTTAAGGCAATGGAACAAGGCGCTCAAGCACGCGACAAGCTCGTTGATAAATTAGTAAACGAGTTGGAGATTCCAGTTCCAGAGAAACTCGTCGAAGATGAGATTCACGCACATCTAGAGCGCGAAGGTCGCCTAGAAGATACAGAACACCGCGCAGAGGTAGATAGAGATACCCGCCAAATGTTCAAGCAGGATTTCCTATTAGATGAGGTAGTAAAGACCGAATCCGTAGATGTTTCAGAGATGGAATTAACCGAATACATCATGCGCACTGCATCTAGATATGGAATGGCGCCGCAAGATTTTGCTAACCGCATTGCGCAATCAGGTGGAATCAATCAGATGCTCGCAGAGGTTGCTCGCGCAAAGGCATTGGCGAATATTCTCAATCGAGTCTCAGTGGTTACTGAATCTGGAAAGAAAGTGGATCTGGAGGCTTTGGCTCCAAAGCGCGCTTCTGAGCCAACAGAGGACCAACAGTAACTTTTTAATGAGGGATTCCTCGTAAATTTCTGCTTTTAGAGAACAAGGTGGCTTTTACCCCTAATCGGGAAGTATTTTTTGCGCGGAGGCGTTAAGGTCTTTGTATTGAAAAACAATAACAACCCAAATAGCAACCCATAAGCAGTTAAGAGATAGAGGAGTTCCAAGTGGACTTTATTCCGACACCAGCTTCGGAAACAATCTTGCGTTCTGGCAATGCAATGAATGCAGGACTTGATTCAGAGGTCTACAACCGTTTGCTTCGCGAAAGAATCATTTTCTTAGGTTCGGTCGTCGAAGATTCAATGGCAAACGCAATTGCGGCACAGATACTTTTGCTCTCTGCAGAAGATCCTGACAAAGATATCTATCTCTACATCAATTCACCAGGTGGTTCGATCTCAGCTGGTATGGCTATATATGACACCATGCAATTTGTCCCAAATGATGTTGCTACGGTTGCAATGGGACTCTCTGCTTCAATGGGCCAATTTCTACTTTGTGCAGGTGCACCGGGAAAGCGTTACGCGCTTCCACATGCACGAATCATGATGCACCAACCATCAGGCGGAATCGGCGGAACTGCAACTGACATTCGTATTCAGGCAGAGCAAATTGGATTTACCAAGAAGAAGATGGCCGAATTGATTGCATTCCACACCGGTCAAAAAGTTGAGACCATTACTGCCGACTCAGATCGTGATCGTTGGTTTACCGCAGAGGAAGCTAAGGAATACGGCTTCGTAGACCATGTAGTTAAGTTGGCATCACAGATTGGAAAGAAATAATGAGTAAATTTGAGATCAATAATCGTTATGTTCTTCCTACAATCGAAGAGAAAACTTCATATGGTTTTAAGCGTTTAGATCCATACACAAAGTTATTTGAAGAGCGCATTATCTTTTTAGGTCAAGCAATTGATGACACTGTTGCAAACGATGTAATGGCTCAATTATTGACTCTTGAATCCATGGACCCAGATCGCGACATCATGATGTACATCAATTCCCCTGGTGGTTCATTTACAGCACTAACTGCGATTTACGACACCATGCAATTCGTTCGCCCTGACATCATGACAATTTGTTTAGGTCAAGCGGCATCTGCTGCAGCGATTTTGCTTGCAGGTGGAACAAAAGGAAAGCGTATGGCGCTTCCTAATTCAAGAATTTTGATCCATCAGCCATATTCAGAAGGTGGCGGACAAGCTTCAGATATTGAACTGCAAGCCAAAGAGATATTGCGCATGCGTGAATTGCTCGAAATCATGCTCGAGAAACATTCGACAAAGAGCAAAGAGCAGATCTCTGCCGATATCGAACGCGACAAGATTCTTACTGCTCAAGAAGCAGTCGACTACGGCTTAATTGATCAAGTCTTAACGACCAGAAAAGCAAAGCCAACCGTCTAAACTCACCAACGTGTTAAACGTAGGGAAGTTATTCGCACCTGGTGCGATCTTCTCTATCAGAGATTTTCGGCGGGTATTTTTATCTTCATCCATAATGTCTATTGGTGGCGGATCGCTACCGATGGCACTTGCGATTGTCATCATTGATTCTGGCGGAACCACCACAACTTTAGGTTTAGTGCTTGCGGCAAAAATGTTAAGTAGCACTGGCTTTGTGATGGTTGGTGGCGTCTGGGCAGATCGCTTGAAACGTAAATACGTGATGATGTCGGCTGATTTATCTCGGGGAATATTAATTTTGGTACTTGTACTTGTTGCAGGCCCTGAGACTCCGAGATATTGGATGGCTCTTGTGGTCTTCATGATTGGAATTGGAGAGGCATTTGGCGCACCAGCTTCAGGTGCAATTGTTAGTTCGATCTTGCCCGAACATTTATTGCAGCAAGGCAATGTATTTCGTGGAGCAGTATCAAGAATGGGTGGAATCATCGGACCAGCAATTGGCGTTGCTTCGGTCGCTCTAATCGGAGCAAGATACACATTCTTAATCTCTGCAGCAGCTTGCTTTGTCAGCGCGTTCTTATTATTTGGCGTCAAAGAATCTGATCATGTGGCCAAAGAATCCCACGAACCATTTTTCGAAGAGATCAAAGATGGATTTAGAACCGTGCGAGATATGCCTTGGGTCGCAGCTTTAATTTTGATGGCCACCTTTCAACTTTTGGTGGTTGTAGCTTCGGAGCATGTGTTGCTTCCCGTAATTACAAAGCGAGAGTTCCAGAGCAATAGCGTCATGGCCATGGCTACTGCATCTTTCGCTATTGGTGGCACTTTGGCATCAATCTATTCATTGAAATTAAAGAGTAAATTTCCAGGACGTTTAACTTTATCTTTCTGGTCTCTCTTTGCATTCATTCCGCTTGCACTTGCATATCAAAAATCAGAATTGCTAATTGTTTTGGCTTACATTTTGGGTGGAATATCGGTAGGCCCTTGGGATGCATTCTGGCCATCTGCGCTACAAAGAGAAGTTCCTAAAGAGAAACTCGGTCGAGTCTTTGCTTTAGATCATGCAGGCTCTGCAGGATTAATGCCACTTGGAATGGCGCTAGTTGGTCCAATTACAAATTTAATGGGAGAGAAGCAATTCTTGATTTTCGCTGCGGCCTTTCACCTACTTGTGAATTTCATTGTCTATCAAGTTCCAGGAGTAAAAGAGATGAAAACTCCTGTAAAGGTCTCAAATTCATCTAATAGCGAACAAGATTGAGCGCCAAACTCAGGGCGTAAATTGCTTTACCAAACTAAAATTTGAGCATACAACTTTCCCCAAGGAGTAGAAAATGACCCGTATTGGCGAAGCCAACGAGCTATTGAAGTGTTCGTTCTGCGGCAAGACCCAGAAGCAAGTCAAGAAATTGATTGCAGGGCCGGGCGTTTATATCTGCGATGAATGCATTGAACTTTGCAACGAGATCATCGTTGAAGAACTATCCGAAGCCAGCGCAGCAGGTTTTGAAGAACTTCCAAAGCCTCATCAGATCTTCGAATTTTTAGATAACTATGTAATTGGTCAAGAGCGCGCAAAGAAATCTTTATCGGTTGCAGTTTATAACCATTATAAGCGCGTTCAATCAGGCGATAACAAACGTGATGGCGCAGTTGAATTAGCCAAATCAAATATTTTATTGCTTGGACCTACTGGGTGCGGAAAGACTCTTATGGCGCAAACTTTGGCTCGAATGTTGAATGTGCCATTTGCGATTGCCGATGCAACTGCGCTAACAGAGGCTGGTTATGTTGGAGAAGATGTCGAAAATATTCTTTTGAAGTTACTGCAGGCTGCCGATTATGATGTTAAGAAGGCGGAAACTGGAATTATTTATATCGATGAAATAGATAAGGTCGCTCGCAAAGCAGAGAATCCATCGATAACTCGAGATGTTTCCGGTGAAGGTGTGCAGCAGGCACTATTAAAGATTCTTGAGGGAACTGTTGCATCTGTTCCACCACAAGGTGGACGTAAACATCCGCATCAAGAGTTCATCCAGATCGACACTACAAATGTTTTATTTATCGTCGGTGGAGCATTTGCTGGACTTGAAAAGATTGTTGAAGGCCGTGCAGGGAAATCTGGCGTTGGTTTTAATGCGCCACTTCGTACTGCAGAAGAACGCGAAGCTTCAGATACCTTCGCCGACGTAATGCCTGAAGATCTACTTAAGTTTGGACTAATTCCAGAATTTATTGGTCGTCTTCCAGTAATTACTTCAGTTTCAAACCTTGATAAGAAAGCGCTGGTACAGATTCTTACTGAACCAAAGAACGCGCTAGTCCGCCAGTATCAGAAATTATTTGAACTTGATGGCGTTGAATTAGATTTCGAAGGCGAAGCACTTACTGCAATTGCAGAATTGGCGCTAAAGCGCGGAACTGGTGCGCGTGGACTCCGTGCGATCATGGAACACGTTCTTCTTGGCGTGATGTATGACATCCCTGGTCGATCAGATGTCGAGAAGGTCATCGTGACCGCAGATTGCATTAATAATGATGCGCAACCGAAGATTCTCCTTCGCAGCACAGATTCTTCAAAGCGTGCAAAGCGCTCTGAAGAGAAGAGCGCGTAACTTTTCATTATTTTCTAATCTAGACTACGACGCTATGACGCGTGAATTGCCAACAGGATTTGTTCCTGCTGACATCGAAGCTCCGCTTTACAAGAAGTGGCTCGATGCAGGTTACTTCACCGCAGATGCGAAATCTGATCGTCCTCCTTTCACAATCGTTATTCCACCTCCGAATGTCACTGGCTCATTACATATCGGTCACGCTTTAGATCACACACTTCAAGACACTTTAGTTCGCATGAAACGAATGAAGGGTTTTGAAACACTTTGGCTTCCAGGAATGGACCATGCGGGTATAGCAACACAGAATGTGGTCGAACGTCAGTTGGCAGCAGAAGGAAAATCTCGCCACGATTTTGGTCGTGAAGAATTTGTTAAGAAAGTTTGGGAATGGAAAGCTGAATCTGGGGGCGCGATTCTCGGACAGATGAAACGTCTTGGCGATTCCGTTGATTGGTCTCGTGAAGCATTCACGATGGATGCGAATCTCTCTCGTGCAGTACTTACGATTTTCAAGCGACTTTATGAAGCAGATTTAATCTATCAAGCTGAGCGAATCATCAATTGGTGCGTTCGATGCCATACCGCGCTCTCGGATATAGAAGTTGATTATCAAGAAATCGATGGAGAGTTCGTTCAAATTCGTTATGGCCGCGAAAGCGATGAGAATCAAATATGGATTGCTACCACACGCCCTGAAACCATGCTTGGTGATGGAGCAGTCGCAGTAAATCCAAATGACGAGCGCTATTCACATATGATTGGAAAGAGCGTTCGACTTCCATACGTTGATCGAATGATTCCAATAATTGCTGATGAATTAGTAGATCCTGAATTCGGTACCGGAGCAGTAAAAGTC
>CAYFJY010000050.1:0-6399 GCA_964343665.1 uncultured Actinomycetes bacterium
TTCGTAACTAGCGCCTCATCGACAATCGAACCACCTGTTGCAAGGCGTTTGATTGAAGCATTCCCAAATGCAAAGCTCGAAGGTGAAGAGTCAAAGAAGCCTGCTAAGAAGGCTGTTGCAAAGAAAGCTGCACCTAAGAAGAAGGATGCAGAACCTGGGATTGATAATAAATTAGCTGCAGAGTTAGCAGCAGAACTTGGCGTTGATCTTGAAGCGTTAAAAGCAGTAGAACCAAAACCTGCAACTCGTCCAACACCACAGTCAGCAGTTACACCAACAAATATTCCTAATATTCCTAAACCACCGACATCAAATCCTGCAGGAGCAGCGAGACCTGCAAGGCCTGGTGGAAATAATCCATTTGCAACTGGAATGCCACGTCCGCCACAGCGTTCTGCAGGAAATAATCCATTTGGAACTGGAATGCCACGTCCGCCACAAAGACCTGCGCGTCCAATTCGTCCAGGTGAACAACCACGACCTGGTGGAAGACCAGGTGGACCTGGTGGACCTGGTGGTCAACGTCCAGGATTTGCAGCTCGTCCACAACAAGGTCAACGTCCAGGATTTGCAGCTCGTCCACAACAAGGTGGAAGACCTGGTGGTCCTGGTGGATCTGGTGGTGCCGGAGGACAAGGTGGAGCTGGTTCTCCATATAGAAGTGATAAACCAGGTGGCGGCGGTGCACCATTTAGTGGGCGCCCCGGACAACGTCCAGGTCCTGGTGGACGCGGAAATACTGCAGGTGCATTCGGTAAGGGTGGATCTAAGAAGAGCAATAAGCAGAAGAGTAAGAAAGCGCTCCGCGATGATTTCGAAAATATGCAAGCGCCAACTCTCGGCGGCGTAAAAGTTCCACGCGGTGATGGTTCAACTGTAATACGTATGCGCCGCGGTGCATCTCTATCTGATTTTGCTGAGCGAATTAATTGCGATGCAGCACAGTTAGTACAAGCGCTATTTCAATTAGGTGAAATGGTGACTGCTACACAATCAGTAGATGACGATACCTTCGCAATTTTAGGTAGCGAACTTGGATATGCAATTCAAATCGTCTCACCAGAAGATGAAGATCGCGAGATTTTGCAGTCATTCGATATCGATTTGGCAGCAGAAATTAGTGATATTGATTCAGAGAACCTCGAAGCGCGTCCTCCGGTCGTAACCGTAATGGGCCACGTCGATCACGGTAAGACTCGTTTGCTTGATGCGATTCGTCAGACTGAGGTCATTAAAACTGAAGCTGGCGGAATCACGCAGCATATCGGTGCTTATCAGATCCATCATGATCATGATGGCGTCAATCGTGCGATTACATTTATCGATACACCTGGTCACGAAGCCTTTACCGCAATGCGCGCTCGCGGTGCCAAGGTAACTGATATCGCAGTCCTTGTCGTTGCAGCAGATGACGGTGTTATGCCTCAAACAATTGAAGCTTTGAATCACGCGCAAGCTGCCGACGTTCCAATTGTGGTTGCGGTAAATAAGGTTGATAAAGAGGATTCAAATCCTGCGAAGGTACGTCAGCAATTAACTGAATACAATTTAATTGCAGAAGAGTACGGTGGAGACACCATTTTCGTAGATGTATCTGCAAAATCAGGTAAGGGAATCAACGAACTAATCGATGCGATTCTTTTGACTGCAGATGCAGCAATTGATCTTCGCGCCGTTGCAGATGATGTTGCACGTGGTGTTGCGATTGAAGCTCACCTTGATCGTGGTCGCGGTGCAGTTGCCACAGTATTGGTACAGCGCGGAACTTTGCGAGTCGGCGATGCAATTGTCGCTGGCGGTGCATTCGGTCGCGTTCGTGCGATGCTCGATGAATTCGGAAATACTGTCGAAATTGCTGGCCCTTCACGTCCAGTTCAGGTACTTGGTTTCACATCAGTTCCTGATGCCGGAGATACATTCTTAGTTGCAGATGAAGATCGCACTGCACGACAGATTGCAGAGAAGCGACAAGCCGCAGAGCGCAATGCACAACTTGCAAAGGCGCGAAAGAAAGTTTCACTTGAAGATTTCATGGAGCAATCCAAGATCTCTACGCTCAATCTCATCATCAAGGGCGACGTATCTGGTTCTGTAGAAGCGTTGGAAGATGCACTTATGCAGCTTGATGTCGGAGCTGAAGTTGATCTACGAGTTATCCACCGCGGCGTCGGTGCAATCACGAAGTCAGATATCACTCTGGCCTCTGCATCAACTGCCGTAGTTATCGGATTTAACGTCAAGCCCGAAATTGCAACTGCCCAATATGCAGATGCTGAAGGTGTGGAAGTTCGTTTCTACTCTGTTATTTACAAGGCAATCGAAGATATCGAATTATCACTTAAGGGCATGCTCAAGCCAGAGTATGAAGAGGTCGTTATCGGTAACGCTGAAGTTCGCGAGATCTTTAAATCTTCAAAGGCTGGCTTGATCGCTGGTTCTTTGGTTCAAGATGGAATCATCCGTCGAAATGCGAAGGCTCGCGTATTGCGAGGCGGAACTGTGGTTGCCGACAATTTAACTGTCGAATCTTTGAAGCGATTTAAAGATGATGTGACTGAAGTTCGCGAAGGCTACGAATGCGGTATCGGTGTTGGTTACAAGGAGCTTTCAGCGGGTGACCAGATTCAAGTCTTCGAAATGCAGGAGAAGAAGCGCGCATAATGTCAGTTCGTTCTGAAAAAGTTGCAGACCGTATCAAAGTCGTGGTCGCAAGAACTTTAGAGACCAAGGTAAAAGACCCCCGCCTTGGTTTTGTAACAGTTACAGATGTTCGCGTAACTGGCGATCTTCAGAACGCATCGATCTTCTACACAGTATTTGGCGATCACGATCAGCAAGCCAAAACTAAGGCTGCGCTGGAATCTGCCAAAGGTTTATTGCGTAGCGCTGTTGGACATGAATTAGGCACTCGAATTACTCCGACTTTAGAATTCTTTAGCGATGCACTTCCAGAAGCAGCGCAACAGATGGAATCACTCCTCTCTGAAATAAAGAAACACGATGATGAGATCGCACAATTGGCGCAAAAAGCAAAGCCGATCGTCGATGATGCATATAAGACCCCAAAGGCACGTGACTAACGGCTTTCTAGTAATCGATAAACAAAGTGGCATGACAAGCCACGATGTGGTTGCTATAGCGCGCAAAGAGTTAAATACAAGAAAGATTGGCCATGCCGGAACATTAGATCCGATGGCTACCGGAGTTTTAGTTCTTGGCGTTGGTAACGGAACTCGTTTATTGCAATATATAACAGCTGGCGTTAAAGCTTATGATGCAACTGTAAAGCTTGGCCAACTCACCTCAACGGATGACAAAGAGGGAGAGGTAATACAAAGTACAGAAATTCCATCAGATATCCCTGGACTTTTTGCAAAACAAGTTGGAAAGATTATGCAAAAACCATCATCAGTCTCCGCAATTCGGGTTGATGGTAAAAGAGCCTATGACTTAGTTCGTGAAGGCGTTGATGTGGATCTACCTGCAAGGCCCGTTGAAGTTTATGATCTTAAGATTAATGAAATTCGTGGCGATGAAGTTGATATCTCAGTGACTTGTAGCGCCGGAACTTATATACGTGCCATTGCGCGTGATTGTGGCGGCCATTTAACTGCGCTTCGCCGCACCAAAGTTGGAATATTCGATCTAGCAATGGCGGGTAAATTGCTGACAGTCGCAGAGGTTGCTTCCATGATATTTACACCTCGACATTTAGATTTACATGAAACTTCAGAGATGAAATTTGGAAGAGCAATCGCTCAAACCGGCAAGCCTGGAATTACCGCAGCAATTTCTCCTGATGGAGAATTGGCTGCGCTTCTTGAAGATAAAGATGGAAGTGCAAAACCGATAGCGGTCTTTGTAAAGTAACCTCATGCGACTTTCTTGGAAGCCATCACCTATCAAAGGCGGTACCGTGGTAATTGGTAACTTTGATGGCGTTCATGTTGGCCACCAACAATTGCTGCAAGATGCGCATAAATTTGGAAATCCTGTTGTGGCGATGACTTTCGAACCACATCCAACAACCTTGTTTGCCCCAGATAAAGCTCCAACACATTTAACTTCGCTCGATGCAAGAATCGATCTACTTTTGAAGAACGGCGCAGATGCGGTTCTAGTGGTTGATTTCGATCGGGAATTTGCCGCGCTTGAACCAGATGATTTCGTTAAAAAGATTTTATTAAATGAGCTTGATGCTAAAGCAGTGATGGTGGGTACCAACTTCACTTATGGCAAAGATGCAGCAGGAAAAGCAGAAAACTTGAAGAACTATGGTTTTCAAGTAGAGGTGCATAATCTCCAAGAGAGCAGCGGCGTAATCTCATCAACTCGAATTCGTAATTTGATTTTCGAAGGTGACATTCAATTTGCCAACGAACTTCTTGGCCATAGATTTACACTTGAAGGGATAGTCGTTCATGGCGAAAAGCGCGGACGGGAAATCGGTTATCCGACAGCGAATTTAGGTTTGAGCGGTAATTGGACAATCCCTGCAGATGGTATTTATGCAGGTTGGTTAGAAGTTGAGAATCAGAGATGGCCAGCAGCAATTTCAATCGGTACCAATCCAACATTTGAAGGAATTCGCGCAAGACAGATTGAAGCTTATGCGCTCGATCAAACTGATCTAAATCTCTACGATAAAAAATGCAGATTTATATTTGGATGGCGATTGAGAGAGACCATCAAATTCGATGGCCTGGAGCCTCTATTAGCGCAAATGAAAATTGATTGCGACCAAGCGCGCAAACTCACTTCACAAAATCAGAATTAATCTTATTCTCACATAATTCTCACAGAGAATGGCAAAGACTTTGCCATAGAGCCGGCCGTATTTTTGGCCCATGGAAAGTCAAATCTCGCGCCGTACTCTCTTGGCAGGAGTTATCTCAGGTTTCGCAGCCAATCTCTTCGGTTCACTAAATAGCGCCAGAGCGGCAATCAAATCAAATGTGATTCTAGGAAGACCTACGGATACCTCAATTGCAATAAGTGTCATGTCAACAACCTCTGGTAGTGGATATATCGAGTACGGCACAACAGGGAAGAGTTTCCCTTCAAAGAGCAACACCTTGAAATTTTTGGCAAATTCACCGGTGGTATTCGAAATAAAGAACTTGAAACCTAACCAAAAGTATTACTACCGGTTTAGAAGCAAAGATAGTAACGATAAGAGTTTCGCAGCTGGTAAAACTGCCTACTTTCGAACCGAACGAGCCATAGGTGCAAGTTTTAGCTTTTCATTGCACGGCGACACCCATCCTGAGCGAGTTGGGAAAATGTTTAACTCAGATCTCTATTACGTGACGATGGGAAATGTCGCTGCACAAGCAAATGATTTTCATATTCTGATGGGTGATGATTTCAGTATCGATCCGATTATTGGTAAAAATCAGGCCACCAAAGAGAATGTTGAGAAGATCTATCGCACACATCGTGATTGGTTAGGCGTAATAGGGGCAACCACACCTGTCTTCTTGGTGAATGGAAATCACGAGCAAGCAGCGCAATATCTTTTAGATGGAACCACAACGAATCCTGCAATACTTGCTGGAAATGCCCGTAATAAGTTCTACCCACAACCAGCTCCAGATGATTTCTACAGTGGGGATAATCTTGAAGTACCTGGAATTGGAAAATTGCGTGATTACTACGCATGGACTTGGGGAGATGCTCAGTTCATAACATTAGATCCATACTGGCATTCGAAATATGCAGTTGATAATGTTGCTGGAGTTTCTAATGATGAGAATTCAACCAATAAAAAAGCTGGCTCTGGCAGTCAGAAGACTAGCGACTTGTGGAAAGTTGGTATCGGAGACGAACAATATTCTTGGCTCAAAAAGACTTTAGAAGAGAGTAGATCCAAGTACATATTCGTATTCACGCATCATGTGATGGGTACTGGTCGCGGAGCAGTTGAAGTCTCAACCAATTACGAATGGGGAGGCAAAGATCCAAAGGGATTAACGACTTTCCAAGAGCAGAGACCTAATTGGGAGCTACCAATTCATGATCTTCTTGTGAAACATAAAGTTTCAATACTTTTCCAGGGACACGATCATATTTTTGTTACTCAAGAGCGAGACGGATTGATTTATCAGTCGATGCCCAATCCGGCTGATGATACGTTCTCGATGTTTAATGATTCTGCTTATAAATCAGGAGTCAAAGCGCCCAATTCTGGTCACGTCAAAGTAAACGTTAACGGAGAAGCTGCAAAAGTTGAATACTTCTTGGCAGCTCGTGCAAACGACAGTTCCCGCAAGAATATGACTTTAGCTCATTCTTATGCTGTGAAACCGCGTGAATTCTAGATGCATGATCACGAAATTCATCAACTCCCAGAGATCAAGCGTCGGGAGTTATTAAAAGGTGCCCTATTAGCTTCTGGAT
>CAYFJY010000051.1:0-1070 GCA_964343665.1 uncultured Actinomycetes bacterium
ATAATGAGAGGGCATGGGCCAAACAGATAAGTGATGCGTTTAGATTCTGGTTATTAGATTAAATCTACTTATGTAATTGATCAACAGATTGGTCCCAACCGGTGACCTCTTCAGGTTTACGTGGGCCTTTTCCGATATATCGCGCTGAAGGACGAATCAACCGACCAGTTCGCTTTTGTTCGAGGATATGCGCAGACCATCCGGCAGTTCTGGCAGAGGTAAACATCGGTGTAAACATATGAGCTGGAACCTCTGCAAAATCAAGTAGCACTGCTGCCCAGAATTCAACATTTGTCTCAAGTACACGATCAGGACGGCGTTCACGTAATTCTGCTAAAGCTGCCTCTTCAAGCGCTTTTGCGACTTCGTAACGTGGCGCAGCAAGTTCTTCGCAAGTGCGGCGAAGTGTTCGTGAACGTGGATCTTGCGCACGATAAACGCGATGTCCAAATCCCATCAATCGTTCACCCTTGTCCAATAAATCTTTAACGTAAGCACGCGCATCTCCGCGTTTCTCTACCTCTTCAATCATATGAAGAACGCGTGATGGTGCTCCACCATGAAGTGGACCTGACATTGCGCCTATTGCACCTGAGAGTGAAGCAGCAACATCTGCCCCTGTCGATGCGATAACGCGAGCCGTGAAAGTTGAAGCATTCATTCCATGTTCAGCAGCCGATACGAAATAGGCATCTACTGCACGAACATGTTTTGGATCGGGCTCGCCGCGCCAACGAATCATCATTCGCTCTGTAACTGTATGCGCTTTATCAATCTCTGATTCTGGAACTGCTGGCGCTGCATAACCACGTGCGGATTGAGCAACATAAGAGAGAACCATCACCGATGCTCGAGCTAAATTATCTCGAGCTTCTTCATCAGAGATATCTAATAATGGTTTGAATCCCCAAGCTGGTGCCAACATTGCAATCGCTGATTGCACATCTACACGAACATCGCCAGAGTGAACTGGAAGAGGAAATTTCTCCGCTCTTGGAAGTCCTGGATTGAATTGATCATCAACTAAAAGACCCCAAACATTTCCGAATGAGACTCGACCAACTAAGTCT
>CAYFJY010000051.1:1080-3847 GCA_964343665.1 uncultured Actinomycetes bacterium
ACCTTCTTTATCAGGCTCTGCAATCTCTGATTCAAATGCAATAACGCCTTCAAGACCTGGTTTGAAATCATCACTCATGCGGCTAATTCTGCCCCTATTTTTAAGGGCTAAAAACCAAGAGCCATCCACGATAAAGTGACCTTTGATACATGAACCGCGAAGAAATACAGTCCATGCGCCGCTCGTATAGCGAGCGAGAGTTAGCCCTGCCAGAAGACCCGATAGTTGGTTTCAAGAATTGGTTAAGAGATGCGGCAGATCTTCCTTCAATCGTCGAAGCGAATGCGATGGTGCTATCAACTCTCGGCGCAGATGGAAACATCTCAACTAGAACAGTGCTCCTTAAGGATGCAACAGAGAATGGATTTACCTTCTTTACAAATTACAATTCACGAAAAGCGCACGCAATCGAATTAAATGCGCAGGTGTCTTTACTATTTCCTTGGTATCCGATGGAAAGACAGGTAGCAATTCAAGGATACGCAAAGAAAATTTCAGAAGCAGAATCAGATGCATATTTTCAAAGTCGCCCTTGGTCGTCGCAAATTGGAGCTTGGGCATCACATCAATCCGCTCCTCTTTCTACAAGGGAGGAATTAGAAAATAGATTTAATGGAGCTGCCAGCAAATGGCCTGAAGGAAGTAAGGTTCCAACACCACCACATTGGGGCGGCTATCTTGTAACGCCATTCACAATTGAATTCTGGCAAGGTCGGTATTCGCGCTTGCATGATCGCATTAGATTTGAGAGGTCTCACAATTCGGGCGAAATAACTTCGAATTGGGTAGCCAATCGTTATTACCCGTAAAATTACCGTATGAGTGAAATCCAGATTCCAGATAATCTGAAGCCTAAAGATGGACGATTTGGTTGCGGTCCATCAAAAATTAGACCGGAAGCGTTGGAATCTTTAATTAAATCTCAATCAATTCTCGGAACTTCGCATCGTCAAAAGCCAGTTAAGAACGTGGTTAATAGAGTCAGAACTGGACTTACAGCACTGTTTGATCTTCCAGAAGGTTATGAAGTAGTTCTTGGTAACGGTGGATCAACTGCATTCTGGGATATTGCAACTAGTGGCTTGATCGAGAAGAAATCTCAACATTTAATTTTTGGTGAGTTTTCCTCGAAATTTGCGCAAGCTGCTAAAGAAAATCCATTTATTGAAGATCCTTCAATCATCAAATCGGACCCCGGCTCTCATCCACTTCCATTAGTGGAGGCTGGAATAGATGTATATGCACTGACGCATAATGAAACTTCAACGGGTGTTTCGATGCCTATCAAGCGCCCGGCCGGTGCCGAAAGCGCACTTGTATTGGTCGATGCGACATCAGCTGCGGGTGGATTAAATGTTGATGCTAAAGAGTTCGATGCGTACTACTTCGCGCCTCAAAAATCTTTTGCCTCTGATGGTGGGTTATGGCTCTCATTGATGAGTCCAGCGGCTCTCGAACGTGCAGCCAAGATAAAGGAATCTGGTAGGTGGATTCCGGCATTCTTTGATCTAACGATTGCAATCGAGAATTCTAAATTAGATCAAACTTATAACACACCAGCGCTCGCGACTCTGATCTTATTAGCCGATCAAATTGAATGGTTTAACAGTAATGGTGGGCTTAACTTTGCAACTGGTCGGAGCGCGCAATCTGCAAAAACGATGTATGACTGGGCTCTGAAAACTTCTTATACGAAACCATTTGTTTCTGACCCCGCAATGCGTTCAAATGTGGTTGCCACAATCAATTTTGATGAAACTATTGATGCTGCAAAAGTCGCTGCGACTTTACGTGCAAATGGGATAGTGGACACTGAACCATATAGAAAACTCGGCAAGAATCAGTTAAGAATCGGAATGTTCCCTGCTATTGATCCAGCAGATATTGAGTCTTTAACTAAATCTATTGAATATGTAGTTGAGCGTCTTTAATTGAGCAAACTAAAACGCGATGCTGTTTTTTGGACGGCTTGCTTGCAAGGCACGATACTTAATTTCTTCTTAGGAGGCTTTGGACCTGCTCAATCTTTATTACGAAAAGAGCAAGGTACCTCTCTAACGGTTGCTGGATTGCACGGAACCATGATGGGAATTGCGGCGATTATCGCTGGTTTGATCCATCCAACGCTGGTTCATAAAATCGGGCGCCCAAAAACTTCTTGGGTCGGTCTATTGATCTTCTCAATCTGGGTACCCGTATTTGTTTTAGGACCAAATATTGCTTTCACATTGCCATCGATTCTATTTGCTTGCATTGGCTTTAATTTCACGATCTTAAATATGATCGCGACTTTGTCCGCTCATTATCCAAAGACTCCTGACTTAGCTGCTTCCCAAAGTAATGCGATTAATGCAGGCGGCTATGTTCTTGGCACTGTACTTGTCGGCACCTTTGCATCTCTTGGAATCTCCTGGCGATTGGCTCTACTTCTGGTGATTCCAGCATCGATTGCAATCTATTACTTTGGAAGAGGAAAGATCGAAGATACCCGTGATTTATCTGCTCCAAAGCAGAGCGGAGAGCTAGGTGCAAAATTCTGGATTGCATGGATTGGTTTCTTTGCCACGATCTCCTCGGAATTTGCAACGGCATTCTGGGCGGCTTCCCTTGTTTCAGATCGCACTGGCGCAGATCCCGCAATATCTACATTATGTATTGCCGCACTTGGTACTGGATTTGGGATTGGACGTTGGTACATTCCAATTTGGATGGCTAAGACCACTTTAGATAATCGCCTAAAAACAATTCTCTCTATTCAGTTGATCTC
>CAYFJY010000051.1:3947-6007 GCA_964343665.1 uncultured Actinomycetes bacterium
TAATTATCTTTTCATTCTTGGCGCTGGTATTTGTTAAGACTGAAGCACAGCGCGAACACTGATATCAACAGGGATTTTCGCAGTTTTTCGATATTTTAAATAGGCGCACAAGGCCGCCAACATTGTAATTACGCCACATCCTGCAATCGTAAGTCGTGGCCCGAGATGTTCTGCAGAATATCCAATTAAAGGTGAGCCAATCGGCGTTCCGCCCATGAATATGAACATGTATATGCCCATGATTCGACCTCGAATTGCGATATCTGAATTAGCTTGTACATAAGCATTCGCAGAGATCATTGTGGTAAGTGCACTTACTCCATTTAGTGGAAGTAGTAATGCATATATGTGGTACGAAGGCGCAATTGAGAGCGCGATGACCCATATTCCGAAATTTGCAGCAGCTAAAGGAACGAAGAAGGTGCGCTGATTGCGATCGTATCTTGCTGAAATAAGAGCACCGGTTAATGATCCTAATCCAACGGCAGTTCCTAGAATTCCGTAAGCCGCAGCACCTTTGCCAAATTCTTTAGTCGCCATCAAAGCGTTAAAAATCTGATTGTTAAGTCCAAAATTAGAGGCAAAGAAGATTGTAAGCATGACTAGCTGTAAATCCGGGCGGCGCTTTATATAAGCAAAGGCCTCTTTAAGAGTTCCATCTGTCTTCTCTTTACGTTGGTCATATAGTTCATCGGGCTTTATTGCATAAAGAGCAAACATGACGATTAAGAATGAAAATCCATTTATTAAGAAAGATGGCCCTGTTCCAAATGCTGCAATCAAGAAACCTGAGATTGCAGGTCCGACCAAGCGGCCAAAATGAAAATTAGCGCTATTTAAACTCATTGCATTCGTTAGATCATCTCGACCGACTATTTCTATATTGAAGCTCTGGCGAATTGGTGCATCAATTGCTGCAAATATTCCCAGGAGGATTGCTAATACATAAATCTGTTCCATCGCAACATGTTTGGTGATGACCAAAAGTCCAAGAATAAGAGCGGTCAATCCACCCCCTAAATTGGTGATTATCAAGGCTTTCCGCTTATCAACCTTGTCCGCTAAAACACCGCCTTGCATACTAAGAAGCATCACAGGCAGGAATTGCAGAGCGGTCACGATTCCTAAATAAGTTCCATTGTTATTTGTTAACTCTAGGACCAACCAATCTTGAGCGATTCTTTGAGCCCAAGTTCCGATATTGGTCAACAAGCTTGCCGCATACAGGATTCGATAGTTCCGATGTCTAAAGGCGCGCCAATTTCCATCTTTATCAATATTCTTGAAAATATTAAGGCGCGAGGACATTGAAGTGAAGAATACTCCTGATTGATTAGACTTGCGACATGAAGAGAACCATGATCTCCCTTGTAATTGCCGGAATGATTATCTGGGTAGTCGTAGGAATTTTAGGCTTACTTTTCGATGCTGATAACAAATTCATATTGACTTGCATCGCGGGATTTTTCTTAGGTTTCATTGGTATCGCAATCACCAAAATGAAAGATCGAAAAGGCGGAGTTTAGCTCTTCTTTCTTACCTTCTTGAGCGCCTTATCTAAATGAAGTCTTGTTCTATTTAACCAAATCTCTGCCCAAGTAAATTCAGTCGCAAGAATCGCCAATCCAGCAATTATTAATGGAATTCCGGGGCCAGGAAGCACCATGAAAATAATCCCAAGAACCAATAAGGTCACGCCAACTGTTGCAACAACCAGCCACCTAAGTGGGTGCGGCAACTTACGCCAAACTTTTTTGACGTAGTTGAACATGTTTAGACGTCTCTCAAGAAAATTTAAGCGTTATTCTCAATTTGTTGAGCGATACCGCGAAGTACTTTGCCCAATCGCTCCGCTTCAACAGCAGTTGGATATTTGCCACGTCGAATATTGTTTCCGACGCGATCCAAAATCTTGATTGAATCTTCGATAATTGATGCGAGATCATCAGTGGCTGCTCTTGATGAAGCAGCAAGAGATGTTGGCGCTTCGATCACGCGAACTGAGAGCGCCTGAGGACCGCGGCGACCTTCGGCAACGCCAAATTCAAGTTTGGTGCCTG
>CAYFJY010000052.1:0-2968 GCA_964343665.1 uncultured Actinomycetes bacterium
ATGGCACGATGTCTCCAACACAATTGATTCATCATGCAATCATCAATGGCATTGATATCTTGGGATTAACAGATCATGACACCGTAGTTGGATGGGACGAGGCTCGTGCTGCTGTACGTGGAGGAATTCAAATAGTCCTTGGTGCAGAGATTTCTTGCTTAACTGAAGATAAGACGAGTGTCCATATGTTGGCTCTTCTCTTCGATGAAAACTATGGACCATTGCAAGATGTGCTATTGGCAAGTCGCGACGATCGAATTCCTAGGATGCAGAAAATAGTGGATCTAATGGCGTCGGATGGCATTGCTATTACTTTTCATGAAGTTCTGGCACATAAACCTGAGGGCGCGACTTTGGGTAGACCACATCTAGCAGATGCTCTGGTTGCAAAAGGAATCGTTAAAAGTAGAGATGAAGCTTTTACGAAATACTTGAATAATGGTTCGAAATATTACGTTTCTCATTTATCACCTACACCTTTAGAAGCGGTGAAATTAATAAAAGCAGCTGGCGGTGTCTCAATAATTGCTCATCCATGCTCATCACTTCGAGAATCTTCGACTGGAGAAAAATCTAAATTAACATCTGAATTTTTCAATGAATTAAAAAAAGTTGGGCTTAATGGGATAGAAGTTGATCACCGCGATCATGGTATAGAGGAGCGATTGATTCTTCGGAAGATCGCCAGCGATTTAGATTTGATTACGACTGGTTCAAGTGATTTTCACGGCGCAGGAAAACTCAATCTAATTGGCGAGAATGTGACCTCACCTGAACATTGGGTACGATTAGAGTCAATGGCGAACGCGAGAAGGGTGATAAGTGCATGAAAGATGTAAGTACGATTACCTTTGCTTTACAGGCTTTTGTGACCCTTATGGTGATTTTGGATCCACCAGGAAATGCACCGATATTTCTTGCAGTACTCGGAGAAAGAAGTGCGAAAGAGGGGCGACAACTCGCAATTCAAGCAGCAGCGATCTCACTAATCATTATTGCTGGATTTGCACTATTTGGAAGATTCGTCCTTTCCTATATGGATGTCTCAATCGGAGCGATGCAAGCTGCAGGCGGATTATTGCTATTGCTGGTATCGCTAAACCTGTTGACCGGTAAGGATGATAATCAATTAGCTACTGGATCAAAAAATGTAGCGATGGTTCCTTTGGCAACTCCACTTCTAGCAGGACCTGGTGCCATCGTCGCAGTCATGATCTTTGCCGAACAAGTGAAAAATGTTGAGATGGGTTTTGCCTTAGCAATTACCGTAGTTGTCGTTCATATTTTTGTAGCCTTGGCATTGATGGCTTCAACCTTGATTTTGCGAATTATTGGTAAAGCGGGAGTCGATCTATTGGCTCGTATTGCGGGCTTAGTTTTAGCTGGCATTGCAGTGCAGATGTTGGCAGATGCAATTAACGCACTCTTTTAGTTCGAACTCTTTCCCGTTTAATTCTTGTCACTGCTTTTGAACTCTCTTGCTTCTCAGCTTGTTTATTCTCTTTTCTTAATTTGCTCTTTGTTTCTTTAGGAATCCCGAGATCGAGGTAGAGGTGATCGGAGGATGAGTAAGTCTCTTTCGGCTCTGGGAAATTCAGATTCAAAGATTGATTGATATGACTCCATCTCGGTAACTCATCCCAATCAACAAAGGTGATTGCAATTCCAGATGCACCTGCTCTTGCGGTTCTACCAATTCGATGCACATAAGTCTTCTCATCTTCTGGACATTGGTAGTTAATGACGTGAGTTATTCCATCGATATCTATTCCTCTTGCTGCGACGTCAGTTGCAACCAAGATATCTCTCTTAAGTGACTTAAAATCTTCGAGCGCTCTCTCGCGAGCACTTTGCCCCAAATCTCCATGAATTGCCGTGGTTTTGAAACCTCGATCCTTCATATCATCCGCGATTTGTTGGCATGCTCTTTTTGTGCGACAGAAAACCATAGTTGGACCACGTCCTTCTGCTTGCAAGATTCGAGCAAGCATCTCTGGCTTATCAAGAGCATGCGCGCGATATACATATTGTTTGATTCGAGTAACAATTGCACCAGTATCTTCAATATCTGCTCGAATGTGAGTTGGTTGGTTTAGAAATTTGCGAGCAAGCATGACAACATCTCCAGGCATAGTTGCTGAGAAGAGCATTGTTTGGCTGCGATTGCTAGTTAATTGAAAGATCTTCTCGACATCTGGCAGGAAGCCGAGATCTAACATCTCGTCTGCTTCATCTAGAACTAGATGTTTTACCTCTCTTAGATTTAACGCACCCTGTCTTTGTAAATCAAGTAATCGTCCAGGAGTGCCAACCACGATATCTACACCTTTTTTGAGCTCTGCAATTTGAGGCTCCATTGGTCGACCTCCATAAATAGCAGTGACTCTCAAATTTCGCTTCGCAGATAATTTATTAAGCTCATCTGCGACTTGAATTCCTAATTCACGTGTCGGTACTACGATCAAAGCAACGGGTTGACCATTTCCGCGATCAACATTATTCAAAATTGGTAGACCAAATCCAAGAGTTTTACCAGTTCCTGTTTTAGCTTGCCCGATGATGTCTACGCCAGTTAGCGCAAGCGGAATGACTGCCTCTTGAATTGGAAATGGATTTAAAAAGCCGGCTTCTGAAATCGATTCTAATAATTCAGATGAGAGACCGAGATCCGCAAAGGTTTGGCTCAACTATTTACCAAATCCCACGCGGCGCTCTGACTGCTCGCCGATTTCGACGAAGCCAATCTTCTCCGCTGGAACTAGATACTCGCGTCCCTTTGTATCTGTCAATGAGAGGGTGGTGCCTGAAGCAATTGCCTTGTCGATTGCAGCCTTAACCTCTTTAGGGCTTCCTGCAGATTCAAATGAAATTTCGGAATTTACATTTGTTACTGCAATACGAATATGTGCCATTTAATTTTCGTCCTTTATTAATAGTTTTATTAATATTTTAAGAATCATTTCTAGGG
>CAYFJY010000052.1:2978-5755 GCA_964343665.1 uncultured Actinomycetes bacterium
AGGGAAACCTGAGATACCACGCCAAATGATATTTGTTGCAAGAGTTTGAGCTTGTTCGCGACTTAATTTCGAATCACGCTCTAACCAATGTCGAGCAGTTACCTGTGCGCTACCAATTAAACCGACGCCTAATAACATGGCAGCTTCTTGCGGCAATCCCGTATCCAGTGAGATCACTGCGCTTACTGCTGCTGCACAGTCATAAGTCATTCGATTGAGTCTCTCTCGGACAGCCGGTTCGACATTCATATCGCTCTCAAATAGCAATCTAAATGCTTCACCCTCTGCTTCGATGAAATCGAAGTAGGCACCGATAGTTGCCTGAACACGCTTTGCATTATCTGGCGTAGATTGAATCGCACGTTGAATTGCAAAGACAAGAGAATCAATATGAGTATCTAGTACAGCAAGATATAGATCTAACTTCGATGGGAAATGTTGATAGAGAACGGGCTTGCTCACGCCAGCACGGTCTGCAATCTCATCCATAGCTGCAGAGTGATAACCTGCAGCGGTAAAGACCTCAAGAGCTGCCGCTAGAAGTTGAGCGCGTCTTTCATCGCGAGGCAATCTGCCTTTGTCATTACTCATTGGTTGAATCTTAATGGCAGAATTGCTCGATATGAAAGCGCTAGTCGAACCGGGACGCGCATTAAATGATGATGAATATCTCAGATATTCTCGCCATATTTTGATTCCTGATATTGATGAAATAGGTCAAAGAAGAATCGTTAATTCAAAGGTCTTAGTCGTTGGCGCTGGTGGTTTGGGATCGCCGACAACTCTTTACCTAGCAGCTGCAGGTGTTGGAACCTTAGGAATCCTCGATTTTGACAGAGTCGACGTAACCAATCTTCAGCGACAAATAATCCACACTCAAAAAGATATTGGGAAAAGTAAAGCCTTGAGTGCAATGGAGAAAGTGAATGCACTTAATCCAAATGTAAAAATTTTTCTCCATGAAGTTAAATTGGATGAAGGTAATGCGCTACAAATATTTAAAGATTACGATCTAATAATTGATTGTACAGATAATTTCGCGACCAGATATTTAATTAATGATGCTGCGGCACTTTTAGAAAAACCATACATCTGGGGAAGTATTTATCAATTTGATGGCCAAGCATCGCTCTTCTGGTCTAAAGAAGGTCCATGCTATAGATGCATGCATCCGACTGCGCCACCCTTTGGAAGTGTTCCCAGTTGTGCGGAGGGCGGAGTTTTGGGATTACTCTGTGGAGCAATTGGCTCAATTCAAGCAAATGAGGCAATTAAGTTGATTACTGGCATTGGCGATTTACTACTTGGCTCGGTCTTAGTTTTTAATGCTTTAAATACCAGCTATGAGAAAGTAAAAATCAAAAAGAGCCCAAATTGTCCAATCTGCAATGGAACCCAGAAGTCACTTCTAGTTAATTACGACGCCTTCTGCGGGATACCTGATTCAATAACAGCAACTGAGCTACGCAATAAAGATAGCGATTATTTATTGGTAGATGTGCGCGAACCAGATGAATACGCGGCCTTATCGATTCCGGGCGCAGTCTTGATACCAATGGCGAAATTTGAGGATGGCAGCGCTTTTGATAATCTTCCGAAAAATCGAGAGATAATCCTCCATTGTCGAAGTGGAGTTCGTTCGGCAAAGTGCTTAGGACTTTTACGTTCTGCGGGCTTCATGAATTCAAAGCATTTACGAGGCGGAATACTCGCCTGGGAAGAGAGTAAAAGTTGACTAAGAGAGCGCTTTTCGTGCATGCCCATCCCGATGATGAAACTATAAACAACGGTGCAACAATGGCGCAATTAGTTGAAGATGGAGTCGAAGTAACTTTAGTGACTTGCACCCGTGGTGAAGAGGGAGAAGTTTTAGTTCCCGAATTAGCTCATTTGGCAAGCCACAACCAAGATGATTTAGGTTCACACCGAGTAATCGAACTAGCGAATGCCATGCGTGAACTAGGAGTCAAAGATCATCGATTCCTTGGTGAATATCGCGACAGTGGAATGATGGGAACTCCACCGAATGAACAACCAAATTGTTTTTGGAAGGCTGATGTAGATGAGGCCGCCAAGAAACTTGCAGAAATAATTGATGAAATCAAACCTCAAGTATTGGTCACTTATGACGAGATAGGTGGATACGGACATCCCGATCACATCCAAACCCATCGAGTTGCTATGCGCGCTTCAGAGATCTCAAATTGGAAAATTCAGAAAATTTATTGGAACATCATGCCAAAATCTGTAGTTCAACAAGGCATGGATGCCATGAAAGCTCAGGGAAGTGATTTCTTCGGCTCGGAAAATGTAGATGATCTCCCATTTGTTAAAGATGATTCATTTGTCACTACAAAGATCCATGCACCAAAACAAGTAGAGAAGAAGATGGCGGCGATGAAGGCACACGCAACTCAGATATCTTTAGATGGGCCATTTTTCGCGCTCTCAAATAACTTAGGAGTTCAAGTATTTGGTGACGAGTACTACACATTGGTCAAAGGCCAAAAGCATCCACCTTTTAATGCTGAGAACCTTGAAACAGATCTCTTTGCTGGGATAGTTCTCTAAAACGAACCGTGTGATGAATCTTGTAACCTGCTAGTTCATAAAGATTTACTGCCAATTCATTTGATTTAGATACTTGTAGAGCGATTTTTCTAGCGCCGGCAACCGATTCAAGCGCCTCTAAAATTCTCTTTCCGTAACCACGTCCTCTTTTATCTTGTGAAACCCAGATACGAGATAGAACGGCCCAATCATCAGCGAAAGCAACG
>CAYFJY010000053.1:0-5750 GCA_964343665.1 uncultured Actinomycetes bacterium
TTGGCGCAAGAAGAGGCTCGTCTGCTCAACCACAATTACATTGGCACTGAGCACATCTTGCTTGGTTTGATTCATGAAGGTGAAGGCGTTGCAGCTAAAGCTCTTGAATCAATGGGAATCTCGTTAGATGCAGTTCGTGGCCAAGTTGAAGAGATCATTGGACAAGGACAGCAAGCTCCTTCAGGACATATTCCATTTACACCTCGTGCAAAGAAAGTTTTGGAACTTTCACTTCGCGAAGCTTTGCAATTAGGACATAACTACATCGGTACCGAACATATTCTTCTTGGATTAATACGCGAAGGCGAAGGTGTAGCAGCACAAGTTCTCGTAAAACTTGGCGCAGATTTAAATCGCGTACGTCAGCAAGTTATTCAATTGCTCTCTGGCTATCAAGGCAAAGAGGCCGCGACTCAAGGTGGACCAGCTGAAGGAACTCCAGCATCTTCAACAATTCTTGATCAATTCGGTCGTAACTTAACTCAAGCTGCACGTGAGGGAAAGTTAGATCCAGTTATTGGTCGTGATACGGAAATCGAACGAGTGATGCAAGTACTTTCACGTCGTACTAAGAACAACCCAGTTCTAATTGGCGAACCAGGCGTTGGAAAAACTGCAGTTGTCGAAGGTTTAGCACAAGCAATCGTTCGCAATGATGTTCCAGAAACTTTGAAAGATAAGCAGCTCTACTCACTTGATCTTGGCGCGCTTGTCGCAGGTTCACGTTACCGCGGTGATTTCGAAGAGCGCTTAAAGAAGGTATTAAAGGAGATCAAAACTCGCGGAGATATCATCATCTTCATCGATGAGATTCACACACTTGTAGGGGCAGGCGCAGCAGAAGGTGCGATCGATGCTGCTTCGATTTTAAAGCCGATGCTTGCACGTGGAGAGCTCCAGACAATCGGCGCAACCACACTTGATGAATATCGTAAGCATTTAGAGAAAGATGCAGCGCTAGAGCGTCGTTTCCAACCAATTCAAGTTAAAGAGCCATCGATTGCGCACACAATCGAGATTCTTAAAGGTTTGCGCGATCGCTACGAAACCCATCACCGAGTTTCAATTACAGATGGCGCGCTCGCAGCTGCTGCAAATTATGCAGATCGCTATGTCTCAGATCGTTTCCTTCCAGATAAGGCAATCGACTTGATAGATGAGGCAGGATCACGCCTTCGCATCAAGCGCATGACCGTGCCACCAGAGATTCGTGAATATGACGAGCGCATTGCAAATGTTCGCCGTGAAAAAGAATCTGCAATCGATGGTCAGGATTTCGAGAAGGCAGCGAGACTTCGTGATGATGAGAAGAATTTAATTAACGAACGTCAAGAGAAAGAGAAGGCCTGGAAAGATGGCGCTCTTGATCAAGTAACTGAAGTTGATGAAGAGTTAATCGCTCAGGTTCTTTCAGCATCAACTGGAATTCCAGTATTTAAGTTAACTGAAGAAGAGACTGCGCGCTTACTTCGCATGGAAGATGAACTACATAAGCGAGTCATCGGACAAGAGCAAGCAATCAAAGCCCTCTCACAAGCAATTCGCCGTACACGTGCTGGCCTTAAGGATCCACGTCGCCCTGGCGGATCATTTATCTTCGCAGGTCCATCTGGCGTTGGTAAGACCGAACTATCAAGAACGCTCGCTTCATTCCTATTTGGAGATGAAGATGCGTTAATCCAGTTAGATATGTCTGAGTATTCAGAGCGCCATACCGCCTCTCGTTTATTTGGCGCCCCTCCGGGATATGTTGGATATGACGAGGGCGGACAGCTAACTGAGAAGGTACGTCGTCGCCCATTCTCAGTAGTGCTATTCGATGAAATCGAAAAAGCCCACCCAGATATCTTCAACTCACTATTGCAGGTTCTAGAAGATGGTCGCTTAACTGATTCTCAAGGTCGTACCGTTGATTTCAAGAACACCATCATCATTATGACCACCAACTTAGGTACTCGCGATATCTCAAAGAGTTTGGGACTTGGATTTGCCAACTCCGAAGATACTTTCACAAATTACGAGCGCATGAAGGGCAAGGTAAATGATGAACTTAAGAATCATTTCCGCCCAGAATTCTTAAATCGTATTGATGATGTGATTGTCTTCCATCAGCTAAATCAAGATCAGATTATCGAAATCGTAGATTTGATGATTGCAAATCTAGACAATCGCTTGCAGGCGAAGGATATGGGCATCGAGCTTACGCAAGATGCAAAGATTCTCCTTGCAAAACGTGGCTATGACCCATTACTTGGTGCACGTCCACTTCGAAGAGTTATTCAACGAGAAATCGAAGATGCTCTTTCTGAGCGGATTCTCTTCAATGAATTGAAGCAGGGTGAGATTGTTCTGGTCGGTGTTGAAGGAGAGGGAGATAGTGCTACATTCACTTTTAAAGGTGAACGCAAAGGTGGAACTCCTGATACTCCGGAAGCTCTAGAGCCAGAAGCGATTTAAATCTTTACTTTACTTATTGCTTGATCGATTCGAGAAACTTCGACGATCTCCATACCAGGCACTTTTGCCTCGCTACCTGCAGGGATAAATGCGCGTTTAAAACCTAAGCGCATCGCCTCTTCTAGGCGACGTTGAACGCCAGAAACCTTGCGGATTTCGCCAGCTAAACCGACTTCGCCAATAGCTACTAAATCTGCAGGTAGCGCTAAACCTTTTGCAGCTGAAGCGATTGCAAGTGCGGCTGCTAAATCTGCAGCGGGTTCGGACATTTTCATTCCACCAACTGTTGCAACATAAACATCGCGCCCAGATAGGCGGATATTTGCGCGAAGTTCAAGGACAGCAAGAGTCATAGAGGTGCGAGATGAATCCATGCCGCTTGTTACACGGCGCGCATTTCCGTAATCATTTTCGCGGCCAGCGCTTACTAGCGCTTGGATCTCTGCAAGTAATGGCCGACGACCTTCTAATGTAACGGTTACGCATGTTCCGGGAACTGGTTCTGTGTGGCGAGAGGTAAATAGCCCAGTCGGATCTGCAACTCCTTGGATACCAGAATCATTCATATCGAAACAACCGACCTCATCAGATGCGCCGAAGCGATTTTTTATCGCGCGAATCAATCGAAGTCTTGAGTGGCGTTCGCCTTCGAAATTTAGAACCACATCAACGATATGTTCGAGTAGTCGAGGGCCGGCGATTGATCCATCTTTAGTTACGTGGCCGACTAAGAGGAGTGCGATATCGCGCTCTTTGCAAATTCGAATTAACGCAGCTGCCACTTCGCGGACTTGCGTTACGCCACCTGGCGCACCTTCTACGGTTGTGGAACCAATTGTTTGGATAGAGTCAATAATCAATAACTCTGGTTTTACAGAATCTATATGTGCAATTACTGCACCTAAATCTGTCTCTGATGCCAACCATAGATTTTGATTGAGCGCGCCAATTCTTTCAGCGCGAAGGCGAACTTGTGATGCGCTCTCTTCTCCAGAGATATAAAGCGTATGAATACCATTTTCGGCAACTTGCGAGGCAACGGTTAGAAGCAAAGTTGATTTACCAACACCAGGTTCGCCAGCTAAAAGAATCGCAGCTCCAGGCACGATTCCGCCACCGAGTACGCGATCTAGCTCTTCTATCTTTGTCGGGCGAGCAGTAGCAGTTGCAAGATCTACTTTTGAAATTGGAGTTGCTGGTTGAGAGACATGTCCCGCGACTAAAGATAATTTCTTTGGTGCGCCAACTTCTTCGACGCTACCCCATGCTTGGCATTCACCGCAGCGTCCAACCCATTTTGTGCTGCTCCAACCACATTCAGAGCAACGAAAAGGATCTTGCTTAGGTTTTGCCACGCGCCAAACTCTAGTGCGAAGCGGCGACAGTCGCAGGGTGTTGAATCACGAAGAGTGGAAGAGATTTCGTTTTAGCCATTGCGATGCCTTCCATGCGCTTATCGCAGATTTCTTTGAGAATTTTATAATTCGCATCGCCCATCAAAGCGGCTAACTCCTCGCGGTTTGATATGTAGACCGGCTCCTTGCCAACATGAGCCTCAGTGTTGCTGGTGCAGTACCAATCAAAATCTTCACCGCCATCGCCCCAAGTTAATCTTTCATATTCACCAATTACGGTTACAGAGTATTCGCGCTCGCCAAGTTCTCGTACCTCAAATGATCGACGAATAGGTAATTGCCAGCAAACATCAGGTTTAACATCAAGAAAGTGCGAACCTTCTTTAATCGCTAGATGATGCAATACGCAGCCAAAATCTGCGGATTCGCCTTTTCGATTTAAGAAGATACATGAACCATTTATAGTTCTTGTCTTTCGCTCATTATCTTCATCAACCTCAGAGATATTTATATTTCCCTTTTTGTCGTAAGCATCTTTGTAGAACTGCCACATATCAGGGGTCAAGCGCTTAGCAGCTTCAATTACCCTTGCTTCATCCGCCTCATCGGAATACATGGCGCCTTCAGTGCAACAACCACCATAAGGTTGCTCTTTAAATACGCCTTTACATCCATTTCCATAGATACAGGTCCAATTGGAGGTCAGCCAAGTCAGATCGCACTTAAAAATTTGCTCGTCATCTTCTGGGTCTGCAAATTCCACCCAATCGCGCGCAAATCCTGCTGAGACTTCAGACATAGAGCGAGAGCCTACGCGTAATTTCGCTTTAATGCACATTCAATTTAGGTAAATTACTCACATGAGCTTTAAGAAAATCACAGTAATTGGCGCAGGCATAATGGGAGAAGCGTTGATATCTGCATTGATTAAAGCTGGTCACCAACCAGAACATATTGAAATTATTGAAAAGCGCGAAGATCGTTGCAAAGAGCTGGTTGAAAAGTATTCGATTAGAATCGGAAATGACTTATCAAATAGCGATGTGGTTCTCCTTGTGGTCAAACCTCAGGATCTTGAGAGTTTGCTTGCAGAGATTAAAGGAAAGTTACCAGAGAGTGCACTTGTTATATCTTTTGCAGCAGGCAAGACAATCTCAACCATTTCAAACGGTTTAGGCGGCAAGAACCCAGTTGTTAGAGTGATGCCAAATACCCCAGCGTTAGTTGGCAAAGGCGCATCTGGTTATTCTTTAAGTTCAAATGTAGATCAACATCAGAAGGAATTTTTAAGAGATTTCCTTAATTCGGCAGGTATCGCGACTGAAGTTCCAGAAGATTTACAAGATGCAGTAACTGCTACCAGCGGTTCAGGACCTGCATATTTCTTTGCCTTTGTAGAGGCGATGATTAAGGGTGCAAAGGAGCTGGGTTTATCCGATGAAGTTGCGACCTCTTTAACCGTGCAAACTTTAATTGGCGCTGCAGAGCTACTTGAAACTTCTGGTAAGAGCGCCACGACTTTAAGAGAGAATGTAACAAGCCCTAATGGGACTACTTTTGCAGCACTTCAATCTTTTACTAGCAGTGAACTTGATGCGATTGTGGCAAAGGCCATGAAGGCAGCGCGCGATCGCTCAATCGAATTGAGCTAAATGAAACGTCTTATCGCTGTGATTGCAGCGCTAACCATCGTTATTCCCGGTACAGATACTGCAGATGCTGCAATTTTTGCTAAGCCAATGACACAAGTTGCTCAAGTTGATAGAGCTGCAAGTGGCATTGTGCTATCTGGTAATCAAATTTTAGTCTTTGGAAATCGAGAGAAGAATGGTTTTGCTCAGTTAGTGAGTGGTATAGCCCTTGAATTAAGTTGCGGAGTTGAATCATTCGTAAGTGCAGCTACTACAGATATTGAGGGCAATTTCTATTTAGTTGGCG
>CAYFJY010000054.1:0-5745 GCA_964343665.1 uncultured Actinomycetes bacterium
CCTATGGTATGCCAGACCGTCTTCTCTTCCATAAATGCCAATATTCGCGCAGGGCTCTTTACCTTAGAAAATGAATGAACGCGTTTTAAATTTTCTGCTGCAGACACTTTAAGTTCACTAACTTTCTTAGCCCCAGAGATATCTAAACCATCTATATCCATATGCGAGGCCAGCCAAGGAGCTAATTCATCAATTTTTCCGGTCAATATATTAATTACACCTGCAGGTAGATCGCTTGTCTCTAGAACTTCTGCAAAGCTCATCGCTGGGATTGCAAGTGCATCTGCAGCGATAATTACTGAGGTATTTCCGCTAACAATCACAGAAATTAAAGAGTCGATAAACTCCAAGAAATTACCTTTAGATAGTACACCGACAACGCCAAGTGCTTCAGGGGTGGTGAAGTTATAAAAAGGTCCAGAGACCGGGTTTGTTACTCCATCAAGTGAAGATAACTTATCGCTCCATCCGGCATACCAAACAATTAAGTCAATCGCATCCGAGATCTTTGTCTTATCACCAGTTGCTTTTAACTCCGCTTCGAATTGTGCTTTACGACCTTCGAGCATCTCTGCGATTCGATAAATGATTTGTCCGCGTAGATAAGCAGTAGAGCCACTCCACTTTCCAAAGGCGCCACGAGCTGCAGTTACTGCATCTCTCAAATCTTTTCGAGATGCAAGTGATGGATTGGCGATGAATTCACCTTTACTGTTTTTTACTTCGTAAACTCTTCCAGATTCAGATCGAGGAAAGGCGCCGTTAATATATAACTTGTAAGTCTTCTTTACATCGATGCGTGATTTTGCGGACATTATTTGACCAGCCCTTCACTCTTTAAATAACTCTTTAGGCCATGCCTTCCACCTTCGCGACCCCAACCAGATTCTTTATAACCGCCAAAAGGTGATGCGGGATCGAATTTATTAAATGTATTTGCCCAGATAACTCCAGCGCGAAGTTGTTGTGCGGCCCAAAGCACTTTGGAACCTTTCTCGCTCCAAACACCTGCAGAGAGTCCATATGGAGTGTTATTTGCCTTTTCTATCGCCTCTTGTGGCGTGCGGAAAGTAAGAACTGAGAGGACCGGGCCAAAGATCTCTTCGCGTGCAATTCGATGTGCTTGAGTTACTCCTGTAAATATCGTCGGAGCAAACCAGAATCCATTCTGAGGTAATTGGCAATTAGGCGACCAAATCTCGCCACCTTCAGCGCTACCAGTTGCAGCTAGCTCTCTTATCTTCTCGAGTTGAGCTTTTGAATTAATTGCACCTAGGTCGGTGTTCTTATCCATTGGGTCACCAACTCGAATTTTTTCCATTCTTCGCTGTAACTTCTTCACTACTTCATCTGCCACATTCTCTTGTACCAATAAACGTGAGCCTGCACAGCAGACATGTCCTTGATTGAAGAAAATTCCATTGATAATTCCTTCAACAGCTTGGTCGATTGCTGCATCTTCAAAGATGATATTCGCACCCTTGCCTCCAAGTTCTAGCGTTGCGACTTTCTTTGTATCAGCTACCGCTTTAGCTATTAATTTTCCGACTTCAGTCGAACCAGTGAATGCAATCTTTGAAATCCCAGGATGATTTACAAGTTCTGAACCAGTCTCTCCTGCACCTGTAACGATATTCACAACGCCAGCAGGTAGATCTGCTTGTTGACAGACTTCAGCAAAAAGAAGAGCAGTAAGTGGAGTTGTCTCTGCTGGTTTTAAAACAACTGTATTTCCAGCAGCCAGAGCTGGTGCAATCTTCCAGGCGAGCATTAAAAGTGGGAAGTTCCAGGGAATAATCTGTCCAACTACGCCATATGGTTTTGGCGAAGCACCCAAACCTACATAATCTAATTTATCAGCCCAACCTGCGTGATAGAAGAAATGTGCAGCAACTAGGGGAATATCGATATCACGGGTCTCGCGAATGGGTTTTCCGTTATCAAGTGTTTCAAGTACAGCAAATTCGCGAGCACGTTCTTGCAAAATTCGTGCGATGCGATAGAGATACTTTCCACGTTCTGCACCAGATAACTTCGACCAAACTTTTATATATGCAACTTGAGCCGCCTGAACTGCTTTATCAATATCGTTCTTATCGCCATTAGCGATATGAGATAGAACCTCCTCGGTAGCTGGGTTGATCGTTGCAAAGTGTTTCTTTCCCTTAACATGTTTGCCATTTATGAAATGCCCATACTCTTTTTCGATTTTCACAATTGATCGTGACTCGGGGGCTGGGGCATATTCAAAAGTCATGGTTATCTTCGCCTGTTCTCTTTAATCTCGGTTAATCAATGGTCACGTAGTTGGGGCTCTCATAGTAGCCGTCGGTTATTTTCATTCTTTGTAGCAATAGATCGTTAAGAAGTGCGCTAGCTCCGATTCGAAAATACTTATTTGTGAGCCAATCAGTTCCAGCTACCTCTTTTACCAATACCAGTTGCTTAATTGCATCCTTAGTAGTGCGGATACCGCCAGCAGGTTTTACCCCAACTTGGTGATTTGTAATATCTCGGAAATCTCTAACCGCCTCAAGCATCACCATGACAACTGGTGGGGTAGCGGCAGGTGCCACTTTGCCTGTCGAAGTTTTTATGAAATCTGCACCAGCTAACATCGCAAGATATGAAGCTTTACGAACATTGTCATAGGTGACCAATTCACCTGTTTCGAAAATGACTTTTAAATGCGCCCTATCTCCACATATCTCTTTGATCTTAACTATTTCTTCAAAAACTTCACCGATTCGTCCAGATAGAAATGCTCCGCGATCTATAACCATATCTATCTCAGTCGCGCCAGCATCGATTGCATCTTGGGTATCTTGCAATTTAACTGCCATCGATGCTCGGCCCGAAGGAAATGCAGTTGATACCGCTGCCACTGGAACAGCTTTCCCGCCAATCTCATCCAAATGGGTGCGCGCAATTCGTACCATATCGTTATATACGCAAACAGCGCCAACACTTGGAACCACTGAATTAGTTGGATCTGGTCGAACTGCCTTTGTGCAGAGCGCCTTAACTTTCCCAGGAGTATCTGCACCTTCAAGAGTTGTTAAATCAACCATCGAGATCGCCGTATCAATTGCCCAAGCTTTACTTGAAGTCTTGATGCTTCGAGTTCCCAATGTTGCAGCTCGAGCATCAGCGCCAACTTGATCGACTGCAGGTAGATTTTTTAAGAATGACTTAAGAGAGCCTTCAGAGCCATCAACTAGCCCAAAGAATTGCAAAATTCGCCCCCTAAATTCTTTAAGAGAGCAATTCTTTCAGTGGTCCACGTAATGTGGCAAGTTTTTTTGTAGCTTCCTCTTCTGTCTTACTAATTACCTCGATATAACACTTCAATTTAGGTTCCGTTCCTGATGGACGAACAATTACCCGGATATCTCCAAGCCATACACGAAGACCATCGGTGGGAGGTAAATCATTAGTCGGATTGGCAAGATCATCAATTTGTGTCACTTTGAAGCCCGCGATTTCTGATGGTGGATTACTTCTCAATTTCTTCAGTACTTCTCCAACGAATTTGATGTTCTCAACTCGAATCGAAATCTGTTCTGTCGCATGGAATCCGATGAGATTCCAGATCTCTTGAAGTCGATCGTGGATAGTCTTACCTTCAGACGCTAATTCGGATGCCAATTGAGCAAGAGCAATCGCTGCGCTAACCCCATCTTTATCAGCTGTTGTAGCCGAATCGACTGAATAACCGATTGCCTCTTCATAAGCGAAGGCAAGATTTGGAATTTGAGCCAAATATTTAAAGCCAGTTAAAGTTTCTCGAAAGTTTCTTCCATAGTGTTTGCAGATCTTGCTAAGTCCTGATGAAGATACTATCGAATTACCATAATTTCCGGGATTTGTACGAGCTATCCAATCTCCCAAAAGTATTCCAATCTCATCTCCCCGAAGCATTCTCCAACCTCTCGGGTCTTTTATCACAGCTGCACATCTATCAGCATCGGGATCATTCGCGATAACTAAATCTGCATTTACGGCTTTAGCTTTTGCGATACTTAAATCGATTGCTCCAGGTTCTTCTGGATTAGGAAATGCGACTGTTGGAAAATCTGGATCTGGCTTTGCTTGCTCTTCGACCAAGATTGGCGCGCTAAAACCAGCTTTTTTGAAAACAGCCTCCACTGTTTCAGTTCCGACTCCGTGCATTGCGGTGTAGACAATCTTTAAATTGCCAGGAGTTTTCCCAATCCTTGAAGTTCTAGCAACATAATCTTCGAATACTGAATCATCGAGATTATTCCAATTATTGCCACGAGGTTGGCTTTTAAGAGAAGTGATTTTATCTATTTCAGCTGAGATCAACTTATCGGTTGGAGTGATTATTTGAGAACCTTGATAACTGATTCCATCTACTTCAGCATTCAGATAGACCTTATATCCATTATCCATTGGAGGGTTGTGACTAGCAGTAACCATGATCCCAACATGTGCACCAAGTTGTTTAACTGCGTGCGCCAAAACCGGAGTAGGTAAAGGCCGGGGCAAAACGCTTACTTTCATACCTGCGCCACTTAAGATTTCAGCGCTCTCTCTCGTAAAATCTTCAGATCCATAACGCGCATCGCGACCAATAACTACCGAATCCAAGTTTCTTTGCTTCATGTATTGAGCTATTGCCGCAGCTGTTCGACCAACTACAGCGCGATTCATACCAGAAGGTCCTGGTGCAATCGGTCCGCGAAGCCCTGCAGTTCCGAAAGTCAGGAAGCCATTGAATAGTTTCTCAAGATTTACAACATCATTTGCATCGAGAAGTTTTTGTAGTTCAGCCGCAGTTTTTGGATCTGGATCATCTGCAATCCAATTTTCAATTTCAGTGCGGTTCATGCACCTAATTTAGTATCAATCTATAATTTCACAAAGTGCGGTGCCGCTTGCGACAGTTTCGCCAATCTCGGCAACAATTTTCGCCACTTTGCCAGATTTATGTGCAGTCAAAGGCTGTTCCATCTTCATCGCCTCTAATACGAATATCAAATCACCTTTCTCGACCGAGTCACCTTCTTTGACTGCTATTTTCACGACAGTACCTTGCATTGGTGCAAGCAAACCATCTCCCGTTGCTCCACCAGTAGCGCCCTTTCGAGCTCTATGTCTCTTATGTACTGGTTCAGGGGCATGCACTAAAACTTCGAACCTATGGCCATTAATCTCAGTGATTATGTGTTCCGGAGCAGCATGGCTTTGAACTACTGGAGAACTCGCCTGATATTCCGGAATCTCGTTCTTGAATTCATTTTCGATATAACTTGTGTAAACCTTAAATTCCTTCGTGTAATTATCATCTTCAAGAATTGCACGATGGAATGGAAGTGCAGTCGCTAGCCCTTCAACTTTAAACTCTTTCAAAGCACGACGTGCTCTCTGTATGGCCTCTTCGCGAGTGCTTCCTGTGACTATTAATTTTGCAAGAAGTGAGTCAAAGTTTCCGCCAATCGAGTCATCTTTTCTAAAACCAGCATCAACGCGAACTCCTGGCCCAGTAGGTAATTGCCATTCTGTTATTTGACCAGGTGCCGGTAAGAAATTTCGCCCTGGATCCTCTCCATTAATACGAAATTCAAGGGAGTGACCTCTAATTTCTGGATCTTCGAAGCCAAGTTTTTCGCCCTGTGCAATACGAAATTGTTGGCGTACTAGATCAATACCAGTTACCTCTTCCGAAACTGGATGCTCAACTTGCAGACGGGTATTTACCTCTAAAAATGAGATTGTTCC
>CAYFJY010000055.1:0-5370 GCA_964343665.1 uncultured Actinomycetes bacterium
TTAAATTGAATTTTTTAGGTGTAAACGCATCAAACTTCCCATTAACAAAAACCAGATCGCAAGAATTACCCAACCAAGTTGGCCTATTCCAATCACTAAGGCGACCAGAATTGTTGGTCCGATCATGTCGGTTAAGCCAAAACCCATAGACCAGATACCTTGATAAACGCCTTGGCGACGCTCATCTGCCAGATCCATTGCGATCATCCAAGCCGCATTCGATCCATATAACTCTCCAGCAACATGCACAGCCATACCTAAGATCATTATTAGAGATGATAGAAGGGGATTTACTCCGTGCGAAGTTGCATATATCAAACTTGCAATAGCAACAAAGAATGATGCCTGTTGAAATAACTTGATGGCCACTCGAATATCAGTGGATTTCTTGCTAGTCCGAACTTGAAAGAGCACTATTGCAGCGGTGTTCATAAGCATAATTACAGAGAGTATCCAACGAGGCGCGTTGGTCTCTTTCACTACCCAAACTGGAATGGCCACATTTTGTACCAAGAAGTGCAAGTTAAAACCGCCGTTGATAGCAGTGGCGATTAGATACCTATGATCTTTAAGCACTGACCAATCGAATTTCTCATTCTTCTCCAGCCTAGATTCAAAATTGGGAACTCTTGTATATGCAAGGGCTGCCAAAATAAATGTGAGCGCATCCAAAGCAATCAAGGTTTTATAGGCTGTAGGTGTATTGATCGCAAGGGCTATACCTGCAATTAATGTGCCGCTTCCAATGCCAAGGTTTGTTACGGCTCTCATATAAGCGCGAGCCTCTACCCGCTCTTGTCCTTCGCCGATTCTCGCAACATATGACATACGAGCATTTTGACCAAAACGTTCGACAAAGTATTCAAACATTAAAAGCAAGACGAAGACGCTCCAAGTTTTAGTAAAAATCTGAGCACCAAGCGCAATTCCCTGCAATAAGAAACTAATTATTCCTACATATTTTGGCGACCACCGATCTGCAAGATGTCCTGCTGGAACTGAGACTGCTAGAGAAACTGCAGCACCAATAGTGAAAGCTAAGGCTACTTTCTGAGCGCCAAGTCCCACCACAAATGAGAAATAGATGATTCCAACTGTGTGAAACATTCCGTTTCCAAAGGTATTGATGTAGTTGGCGAAGGTTAACTTTCGAACCGTTGGATTTGGGGAGACTATGTTTCCAACGATTGATTTAAGCATTGCGCGATCTTAGCGCGAATCTCCCAACGAAGCCGATGATTATCGCGAAAAGGACTCCGATATTAGATGTTCCCCATTGACCTTCTTTCCCACCAAGCAAATCCATGAAATAACCCTGCCAACTTAGCCACGATGCAAAGGTGTTAGTCACAAATCCGAAACCTATTAATGATGCAAATAAAAGCAATCCAATCATCTTCCAATTTACACCTCGGTATTGACCAAATGAGTTATACAAATCTTGATGCGAAACTTTTCTACGAGTAATTACATCTGCAACAAATATTGCAGACCATGCCGCTAAGGGAACTCCGATAGTTATTAGAAAACCTTGAAAAGGCATTAGGAAATTATCGCTGATCCAAACTATATAGATGACGCCGATTAACATTATGATTGCATCAATTGAAGCTGCGTAGTGACGTTTGATTTTCAAACCCAAGGTTATTAGTGTCAAACCGGATGAATAAAGATCAAGAATCGCGCCACCGATTAGCCCAAGAATTGCAATTAGTGCAAAGAGAAATAGGAACCATGTCGGCAAGATATTTGTAAGTGCTCCAACAGGATCTGATGCAACGCTATTTGATAACTCTTTAGAACTTCCTGCCAAAGCCGCTCCATAGATCACCATGACAATGGGTGCTATAGATGCTCCGAATACGGTCCAGCCTACGACCGAAGAGTCTCGTTCCCTATTTGGTAAATATCTCGAATAATCGGCAGCGCTATTAACCCATCCAAGACCAAGCCCTGTCATTCCAAAGATGATTGCGCCAATCAAACTCTCTATTGAACCGCTTGGCGCACTGCTTAAAGCGCTCCAATTGATTTCTTTCAAAGTTAGCGCCATGAATAGCGCAGTAGCAATTACAGTAATGAGCGTTATCCAACGTTGCATCTGCATAATTACTCGATAACCTAAAACACCGCCAAAGATGGTTAGCGATACGGCAACTAAGAATCCAAGTGATAACGATGGTCCTCGACCTAAAGTGCCAATTCTCTCGAATATTGTGCCAGTAGCTAATGTTGCAATCGCTACCAGAACAGTTTCCCAGCCCACAAAAACTAAATAAGAGAGAAAGCCGGGAAGGAGATTTCCTTTAACGCCAAATATCGCTCTACTTAAAATCATTGTAGGAACGTTGAATCGTTTCCCTGCCAGTGAGCTAAAACCAACAAGGAGAAAAGAGAGGATACAACCAAGCACCGCTGCGATGGTCGCTTGCCAAAAATTGATTCCGAATCCCAAGAAGAATGCTCCGTACGAGATTGATAGTACCGAAACATTGGCGCCGCACCAGGGCCAGAAGAGATCTCGAGCTTTACCGCGCTTCTCTTGCTCGCTGATTTGATTGATGCTATTTAATTCAAGTTCAAAATTAAAAACTGGCATCTTCCTATTTTAAACTCAATCTAAGAAGAAATCCTTGAGTAAATCTTTCGTTCCGGGAACGACTGAATATTGATCGAAATCAGTTACGCCTTCAGCGCGAAGAACCTCTTCATCAACGAAGAAATTGCCTGTTGTGCTCTTGGAATCCCTATTTAGAATCACATATGCGGCATCAGCCATGATCTCAGGTTTACGACAGAAATTTGTATCGATACCTGGAATCATCTGTAGCGCTGCAGTCTGAATTGCCGTTGCCGGCCAGAGGGCATTTACCGCTACCCCATCTCGCTTGAACTCACCGCTCATACCAAGTACGCACATGCTCATCCCATATTTAGACATTGTGTAAGCGACGTGATTTTTAAACCAACGCTCTTTCATGTTTAGAGGAGGTGAAAGAGTCAGGATATGTGGGTTATTTCCTTTTCTAAGATGTGGGATCGCCGCTTGAGAAGTCAAGAATGTTCCGCGCACATTCACATCAAACATCAAATCAAAACGTTTGGCTGGCGTCTCTTCCGTCTTTGTTAAATTAATCGCGGAAGCGTTGTTAATCAATATATCTAAACCACCAAATTCAGCAATCGTTCTCTCCATCGATGAAGCGATCGCATTCTCATCGCGAATATCGGTGATCAAGGGCAGCGCCTTGCCACCAGCATCTTCGATCTCCTTAGCCGCCGTAAAAGTAGTTCCTGGCAACTTTGGATTTGGTTCTGAAGTTTTCGCTGCGATAGCGATGAGTGCTCCGTCGCGAGCGATTCGCTTTGCTATCTCTAAACCAATTCCGCGAGAACCCCCAGTAATGAAAACTCTCTTACCTGCTAATGACATCATCTCTCTCGCTTTCGATTTAGGAATTGCATAAAGGCATTTCGCGCTTCATCTGATTGCAGCGCCAGAGAGAATATTTCAAACTCCGCCTTCATCACTGCAGCTACGGAATCGTGAACATTCGCTTTCATTAGAGCCTTAGTATTGATTATCGCCTGTGGGGGTTGTTTAGCAATCTTTAATGCGATTTCATGAGCTTTTTCGTACGGATCTGCTGAGATGTAATTTATGAGTCCAATCTCTTCTGCGAAATTTGCATCGAAAGTATCGCCAGTCATGAAAAGTTCTGCTGCTCGATGATGTCCGATCATTCTAGGAAGTAGGAATGAAGATCCTGCCTCGGGAACCAATCCAAGTGATGTAAATGGAAGTGAGAATTTTGCACTTTCGTCAGCCACCACGATGTCGCAATGCAGCAACATTGTGGTTCCGACTCCAATTGCATTTCCCTTCACCGCCGCAATTAGAGGTTTAGTGAAATTATGAATCGCAGCTAGGAATGCTGCGACAGTGGAATCATCCGATGTCGGAGGATGTTCAAGAAAATCAGAGATGTCATTGCCACTAGTGAAGTGATCACCTTCGCTGGTTAGAACAACTGCGCGGATGCCAAACTCTTGGTCTGCGCTATTTAACTCCTGCGCTAACTGACCATACATTGCTCGGGTAAGCGCATTCATCTTCTCTGCTCTATTAAAGGAGATGCTCAGCACTTGGCTCTCAAGCATGGTCAGAATCTCAGCCATGGTGAGCATCCTAAGGGGGTAATTAGTGAGATGATAGGAGCGCTAACGAGAGCTACGTCGTTGGTTAGTGCAACTCACGGAGAGAGTGGCAAAGATGGCTACAGATATAACTATTCAACTTAGAGACCTCACGCCGTTTGAGCGATTAGTACTCGAATTGGTATGCGAAGGTAAATCAAATGCCGCCATAGCGCGGGAGACTGCTCACACTGAGAAAGTTGTCGAAAATACAGTCAGTCGTTCAGCAAAAGCATTCGGAATTAAGTCGGATGGCGATACAAATGTTCGAGTATTGCTTGCTCTGGCCTATCGCGCTCACTATGGCGATAAAGCTTGGGAGAAATTACATCTTCCATGCGAACATTTTGAAGTTGGGCCTGATGGCCAAGCGATCTGCAATCGCCACATTTAACTTAAATTCACGTTGAGTGCTGGCCCGCGCAAAAACCTTTAATTGACTGCTAAATCACACTCACCATGGGGTTAGCACTCGTCTTTTTCGATTCTCCCTGCCTTAAAAGGTAAATACTTCAACTGTTCACACAGGTGAGCGAGATAAATAAAGAATTTTAGTGATTTAGGAGAGAATCATGAAACGTCGTACATTCGACAAGATCGTAACCACAATGGGAGCGGGTTTAACCGTTTTCCTCTTTGTCGTAGCAGCACTACTCAATTTTGGTTATAACTTCGCTGATAAGAATGTCAGAGATAATTTAGTAGCACAGAAAGTCACCTTCCCCGAAGCCGATAGCGGAGCCCTTCTAGCGCTGCCTGATGCAGATCAGAAAGCGATGCTCAAATACGCTGGTCAAGTAATGTCTAATGGAGATATGGCAAAGACATACGCAGATCACTACATCTCAGTACATATGAACGGCATCGCAGGCGGAAAAGTTTATGAAGAGGTCTCTGGAGAATATCTAGCAAAGAGCGCACAACTTCGCGCTAATCCAAATGATGCAACTTTGAAAGCTGAAGTTGCAAAACTTGAAGGCCAAAGAATGTCTCTTTTCATGGGTAACACTCTGAAGGGGCTTCTTGGCTTCTCATATGCATTTTGGCAGTTTGGGCAGATTGCAAAACTTTCTGCGGGAGTTGCACTAGTTGGCGGCATCTTGATGCTGTTCCTAACGATTGCAGGCTATCTACACCTTCGTCGCACTGATGAAAGCGCGACGATTTAGCCCT
>CAYFJY010000056.1:0-5345 GCA_964343665.1 uncultured Actinomycetes bacterium
TCGCATCTCGAAGTGCGCGAGCGACCGCTTTGAATTGTGATTCGAATACATGGTGTGCATTTCTTCCTTCGAGAACACGAATATGAATTGCGATTCGAGCCTCAGCCGCTATTGATTCCCAGATGTGTTTTCCTAAAGTGGTATCGAAGGTTCCAATCAATTCGACTATCTCTGGCTGTCGATATACAAGATATGGTCTTCCAGATAGATCAATTGCGACTTGAGTTAAGCTCTCATCAATCGGTACCAAAGCATCACCAAATCGACGAATTCCAGATTTATCTCCAAGCGCTTCGCGAAGAGCTTGTCCAAAGGCAAGCGATGTATCTTCCACGGTGTGATGTGAATCGACTTCAACATCGCCTTTTGTTTTTATCGTTAGATCAATTCCGGAGTGTTTACCAAGTTGGCTCATCATGTGATCAAAGAACGGGACTCCTGTTTCTACTGAAACTTGGCCTGAACCATCTAAATTCAATTCCACTAAGACAGATGATTCTTTTGTTTTACGTTCTATTCGTGCGATTCTCATAACGCACCTTTCAGAGCCTTTAGAAATGCCTGGTTTTCGGCTTCATTGCCAATAGTCACTCGCAAATAACCAGGTAATCCTACATCGCGGATTAAAACTCCCTCAGCTAATAAGGTCTCCCAAAGTTCGGGCGAGCTCTGCTTGAAGCCTTTGAAAAGTATGAAATTGCCTTCAGATGGAATGACGGTTAGGCCAAGTTCATTCAAAGATTTGATTAGTCGATCTCGATCAAATGATAAACGCTTAACTTCTGCAAGTAGCTCCCCTTTAAATTCGAGCGCAACCTCAGCGGCTGCTTGGGTAATGGCAGATAGGTGGTACGGCAAGCGAACCAATTGAATTGCATCAATCACAACCTTATCTGCGGCCATGTATCCAAGTCTTGCTCCAGCAAAGGCGAATGCCTTTGACATAGTTCTACTAACAATCACATTTGGATATTTCTCAATCAAAGAAATCGCCGATACCTCATTAGAGAATTCGGCATAGGCTTCATCGACTATCAGCAATCCATTTATGCCACGGGTTGCCTCCGCTAACTCGACAAGTTCTGATATTGAAACGGCTGTCCCAGTTGGATTATTTGGAGTTGTAATAAATGTCAAAGCAGGTTTCAAATCTGAAATTTGTGTTAACGCACTATCCAAATTCAGTGAAAAATCGATGTTCCTAGCGCCCTCTACAAAATCGACATTGGCAACTTTCCCAATCAAGCTATGCATGGAATATGAAGGCACGAATCCAAGGGCTCTGCCACTTCCAAATGCAAGGAAAATGGATTGAATAATCTCATTACTACCGTTTGCTGCCCAGATATTTCCAAACTCTAATTTCACACCTGTCTGCTCATTTAAATATTCTGCTAAACCTTCTCTCAAATTAATTGCATCTCGATCCGGATAACGATTTAGATTCTGAGCAACTTCGCCAATTCGAGTCGCGATTGCTGCAGACAATTCTTTTGAAGGCCCGTAAGGATTCTCATTGGTATTAAGGCGCGCTTCCGCTGGAACTTGTGGTGCACCATATGGAGTTAGCGGGCGCAGTTGCTCACGTAGTGGCAGCCAAGATGGCCAAATGTTCATTTTGAATTCTCGAAACGTGCAGTTATCGCTTCACCATGTGCGGGAAGATCCTCAGAATTTGCCAAAGTCACCACTGTATTTGCGATACCTTCAAATGCATTTTTGTCATATTCGACGAAGTGAATACCGCGAAGAAAAGTTTGAACCGAAAGGCCGGAAGAGTGACAAGCGCAGCCGCCAGTAGGTAGTACATGATTTGAACCAGCTGCATAATCTCCAAGAGATACTGGAGTGAAGCGACCGATAAATACAGCGCCAGCATTACGTATCTTCGCGGCATCTGCTTTGGAATTACGCGTCTGAATCTCCAAATGTTCTGCTGCGTAAGCGTTTACAACTTCAAGGCCTTGTTGAATATCCTCAACTATAACTATCGCTGATTGTTGTCCAGATAGCGCCGACGTGATCCTCTCTGAATGTTTAGTTCTTGCAACTCGCAATTGCAATTCCCTTTCAACCTCATCAGCAAGTTGAATTGAATCAGTAACCAATACCGAGGCAGCAATGACATCATGTTCGGCTTGGCTGATTAGATCTGTAGCAACGTCAGATGCAATTGCTGAACTATCTGCAAGAATCGCAATTTCAGTGGGGCCGGCCTCGGAATCAATTCCGATTAAGCCACGTAGTGCGCGCTTTGCCGCCGCAACATAAATATTTCCTGGACCAGTGACCATGTCACACTTTTGACATAGACCATCAATACCGTATGCAAAAAGTGCAATTGCTTGCGCACCGCCAATTGAGTAGACCTCTTCTATTCCAAGTAATGCGCATGTGGCCAAAATAGTTTTGTTTGGCCAACCATTGTTATCGCTTTGTGGAGGAGAGGCCACAGCAATAGAAGACACTTTTGCAATCTGTGCCGGAATCACATTCATCAAGACGCTTGAAGGATATACAGCGCGACCTCCTGGCACATATAAACCCACTCGATCAACCGGAACCCAACTTTCGGTAATAGTTGCGCCAGGTTCTACATGAGAAATCTTCGTTTCACGAACTTGATCTTGATGGACTTTGCGAATTCGCTCTGCAGCTACTAAGAGCGCCTCTTTAATCGCCGGTTCTAATGATTCTAATGCACTGATAAGTTCGCTCTTTGGGACTCTGATACTCACAGGCGAGATTTGATCGAATCGTTTACATAATTCGATTAGATCTGATTCGCTTCCCGTCCTAACTTTTTCAAGAATCGGTTGAACGTCAGCCATCGCTGCCAAGACATCGAGTTGGGCTCGCGGAATTAAGCGGTTTATCTCCGCTTTAGATAGGCGCTGAGCTCGAAGATCTACTCGACGAATCACACACAAATTCTACTTTAAGCGGTTGAACCGATATTTCTAATTATTCCTATTTTTAGCTTTTTTAGGTGTTAATTAGGTATTAATTAGGTATTAATTTCTGACGCAATCAGGGCCGAGTATCGCCTTTAGGTCTGCATTTAGGCTTGGCGATGAAGTAATTTGGAATCCCAACTTATGTGTAGTCGTCTTACCTTTTTCAGTGACTTGCAGTTGAACCTCACGCTTACCCGGATGCAAACGGAAAGTCTCTTTTATTCTATCGATAACTGGTTGCGTTAATTGGTTTGCATTTGCATAAACAGTAAATGGACCAACTGGGCCACTGCTTGTATCAATTGCACTCATCTCCATTGCGGTAAATCTCAAAGTCTCATCTCGCCAATCGACACGGCCTCTGATTTTCACGACACGATCTTCAATTAAACCCATTGCATTTTGATTGTAGGTATTGGAGAAGAACATCACATCAATTGAACCTTCTAAATCCTCTACTGTAACTATTGCCCAGGAATCTCCTCTACGTGAAACCTTCCTTTGAATTCCAGTTATTAGCCCTGCGATAGTTACCGTTCTCTCTGCGCCACTCTCTTCGTCAGCAAGTTCAGAGATGCTGATATCTGATGCTCCGCGAAGAAGTCCTTCAAGTCCTAAAAGTGGATGATCAGAGACATAAAGGCCCAACATCTCACGTTCGTAATTAAGTAATGTGGCTTTATCCCACTCCTCAATTGGAATTTCTAGTTCAACTGTTGCAATTCCGCTCTCATTCCCGCTACCTGATTGATCAGCGAACAAATCAAATTGCCCGATTGCTTCAGCGCGCTTACTTTCGGAAACCGAATCGATCGCCATTAGATGTACTGCAATCAAACCTTTACGAGAATGGCCTAACGAATCAAATGCACCAGCTTTGATTAATGATTCGATTGTCTTCTTATTGCAGACTGAGCCATCAACTTTCGCAAGGAAATCACCGAATGAGCTGAAGCGGCCTTTCTTTTCTCGTGCTTGCTTAATTAGATTGACTACACCTTCCCCGACATTACGAATCGCAGCCAGACCAAAACGTATATCTTCCCCACGAGGTGTGTACTCCACATTTGATTCGTTTACATCTGGAGGGAGAACTTTGATTCCCATGCGCCGGCATTCAGAGAGATATAAAGCGGATTTATCCTTATCGTCTCGGACAGAAGTTAAAAGCGCTGCCATATATTCGGTCGGATAATTTGCCTTTAAATATGCGGTCCAATATGAAACCAATCCATAACCTGCAGAGTGAGCTCTATTAAACGCGTAATCTGAGAACGGAATTAGCGTTTCCCAAAGGCGTTCAATGGCAGAATCTTTAAAACCATTTGCACGCATACCTTCAGAAAATGGGATGTACTCTTTATCGAGAATCTCTTTGTTCTTCTTACCCATCGCTTTGCGAAGTAAATCTGCACGTCCGAGAGAGAATCCTGCTACTTTCTGTGCAATCGCCATAACTTGTTCTTGATAAACAATCAGACCAAAAGTGTCATCAAGTATCTCTGATAGCGGTTCGGCTAAATCAGGGTGAATTGGTTCGATAGGTTTACGTTTATTCTTTCGATCTGCATAGTTATTATGAGCATTTTCACCCATTGGGCCTGGGCGATAAAGCGCTATAACTGCAGAGATATCACCAAAATGATCTGGTGCTAGCGATTTAAGTAGTGAACGCATCGGCCCACCATCCAGCTGAAAGACTCCCAAAGTCTCTCCACGTGCTAATAATTCATAAGTTTTCTTATCGTCTAACGTTAATTCTTCTAAAACTACCTCGTTACCTTTATTTAACTTTATATTTTCAAGGGCATCATCGAGAACAGATAGATTTCTAAGTCCGAGAAAATCCATCTTCAAAAGTCCAGTTGACTCGCAAGCGCCCATATCAAATTGAGTGATGATTGCACCATCATTTTCACGTCGGTGAATCGGAATGACATCTAAAAGCGGTTCGCGGGAGAGAATCACTCCCGCAGCATGGACTCCCCATTGTCGCTTTAATCCTTCTAATCCCCGTGCAGTATCCACAATTCGCTTCGAATCAGGATCTGATTCGTATAGAGATCTAAATTCAGTTGCCTCTCCATAGCGTGGATCTTTTGAATCAAAGACTCCGGCAAGTGAAATATCTTTTCCCATGATCGCAGGAGGAAGCGCTTTAGTGAGTTTCTCTCCTGCGGCATATGGATAGCCAAGAACACGGGTCGAATCTTTTATAGATTGTTTGGATTTGATAGTTCCGTATGTAATTATCTGTGCAACGCGATCTTCGCCGTATTTCTCAGTTGCATATTTGATCATCTCGCCACGTCTTCGTTCATCAAAATCTAGATCAATATCTGGCATTGAGATACGCTCTGGATTTAAGAAGCGCTCAAAAAGTAATCC
>CAYFJY010000057.1:0-5317 GCA_964343665.1 uncultured Actinomycetes bacterium
TTGGCCACTACTGCGATGGCGCAGAAACTTTCGCAAGGCAATTATTCAACCGCCAACTTTGCAATCGCCGGTGTATTTATCGCTCGTTTGTTACCAGCTGTTTTCCTGGGTCCAATCGCTGGAGTGATCGCAGATAAATTAGATCGCCGAAAGCTGATGGTGGTCGCTGATATTTTACGTGGTGGTCTTTATATATCAATCGCGGTTTATCAGAATTATTACTGGTTATACGCCGCCACAATTTTAGTTGAGTGCATTACGCTCTTCTGGTCTCCAGCGAAAGAGGCATCAGTTCCTAATCTTGTTCCTAAGGAGAAATTAGAAGCTGCAAATCAAGTTTCTCTTTTGGCAGCATACGGAACTGCTCCAATAGCGGCAGGACTTTTCTCCGTTTTAGCTTTGATAACAGGTGCATTAACTGCGATCTTCCCATTCTTAAATGGAAACACAACCGATACTGCCCTTTACATAAATGCAATCTCATTCTTCTACACCGCTTGGATTGTTTACCGAATGGATGCGATTCCAAGAGGCGCGGCATCAAATAAGGGTGGCGATAATATTGCCAAGTCGCTCCTTGAAGGTTGGCGTTTTGTAAGTAAATCAAAGATTGTTCGCGGATTAATTGTCGGCATGGTCGGTGCATTCATGGCAGCTGGTGCGGTAATTGGTTTAGCCAGAACATTTGTCAGCGATCTAGGTGGTGGCGATGCTGCATATGGCGTGCTCTTTGGTTCTGTATTTACAGGACTAGCCGCAGGAATCGCATTTGGCCCAAGAGTTCTCTCGCAATTTTCAAGACGGAGATTATTTGGCGCATCACTTGCAGTAGCTGGATTTTTCTTGGTTGGCCTTGCACTTATAACCAACTTGGTATTGGCAGTCATGGTCACGATTATTCTGGGTGCATTTAGCGGTATTAGCTGGGTAACTGGCTTCACGATGCTTGGCATGGAAGTCGAAAATGAAGTACGCGGTCGTACCTTCGCCTTCGTGCAATCGCTAATTCGAATCGTGTTGGTAGCGGTTCTTGCAATTGCACCACTTATCGCAGCCGCAGTTGGCCAACATACATATAAGTTCTATAACTCCGAAGTGACATATAACGGAGCATCAATCACGATCTTTATCGCAGGAATCTTGGCTTCTTTAATCGGAATCGTCTCTTACAAGCAGATGCGCGATCGTCCTGGCGTTACTTTGATGAGCGATATTGCCTCTGCGCTAAGAGGAGAGCTGGGCACTACTTTTGCAGGCCATGCCAAAGGAGTCTTCATCTCTTTTGAAGGCGGCGAAGGATCAGGAAAATCTACACAATCAAAATTATTGAAAGAGTATTTAGAGTCGCAAGGACATGTAGTCACACTTACCCGTGAACCTGGCGGAACTAAATTAGGCAAAGACTTACGCGAAATTCTTTTGCATACTCATGATCATGTTTCGCCAAGAGCAGAAGCGCTTCTTTATGCGGCAGATCGCGCACATCATGTCGAAACTTTGATTAGACCTGCGCTAGATCGCGGCGAGATTGTTATTACTGATCGCTACTTGGATTCATCAATTGCATATCAAGGTGCAGGTCGCGTTTTATCGCCAGGTGAAGTTGGTCGAATCTCACGATGGGCTACTGAATCGTTGATACCAACATTGACCATCATTATCGATCTACCTGCCGAAATTGGTTTAAGTCGCTTGAAATCTCGTGACCGATTAGAGAGCGAATCAACCACATTTCACGAGCGAGTTAGGCAAGAATTCCTATCCTTAGCTCTGCTTGATCCTGAGCGTTATTTAGTAGTGGATGGGCGAGAGAGCATCGAAGATATCAACAAAGCCATTGTCACTCGCGTCAGTGAACTGCGCGATTTAAGTAAGATTGAAAAGAAACCGAAAATTAAGAAGCGAATCATTAGAAAACCAAATTTGAGAAAGAAGTCCAAGTGAGCGTCTACGACGAACTCATTGGACAAGCTCATATCGTCGAAACCCTAACTGCTGCAGTAAGCGCTGCGAGATCTGGCGAAGAATCACAAGAAATGACACATGCCTGGATCTTCACTGGCCCGCCAGGCAGCGGCCGCTCTTCCGCGGCAATCGCATTTGCAGAAGCTTTGGTCTGCAAATCAAATGGCTGCGGCAATTGCAATGAATGCATAACTGCAAAGAGTGGTGCACACCCTGATGTCGAAATCTTGCGCAGTGAAGGTTTATCAATAAAGATCGATGAGATACGAGAACTTTTGACGCGCACTGCTTGGGCTCCATCAATGGGTGGTTGGCGCGTAGTGGTGATGGAAGATGCAGATCGTTTAACTGAATCTGCCGCCAATGCTTTGCTTAAAGCAATTGAAGAGCCAGGACTTCGAACAGTTTGGCTGCTATGTGCACCGACACTACACGACATCCTTCCGACAATCAGATCTAGATGTCGTCATATTCAATTACATACCCCAAGCAATAGCGATGTTGCTAAGTTCTTGATTGAAAAACATCAAATTGCTCCAAAGATGGCAGATTTTGCAGCTCGAGTTTCGCAAGGCCATATTGGGCGTGCTCGACATTTAGCTACGAATGAAGAGGTGCGAAATCGTAGAAGCGCGATTCTTTCGATTCCAGCTCAGTTAAGTTCAGTGGCTAGCGCCTATTCTGCAGCGCAGAAATTGGTGGATTTGGCCAACGCTGAATCAGATGCGATAACCGAAGCTTTAGATGAGAAAGAGTATGAAGAACTCTCTACCGCACTTGGTAAAGGTGGCGGCAAAGCTCTAAAGGAACTAGAGAAAGAACAGAAATCTCGCTCTACAAGAATCACCCGAGATACTTTAGATGGAGCGTTATTAGATTTAGCTACTTTCTATCGTGATGTGCTTTTAGTGCAGGCAGGTCATAGCGATACTTTGATAAATGCCGAACTTTCAGATCAAATAAATAAGATCGCAAACAATTCTCAGTCTCAGCGAACGCTTGCCAAAATAAATGCCATCATGAAGGCGCGCGAGAATTTACAGCGAAATGGTGCGCCACTTCTGGTCATGGAAGCATTAATGTGCGAATTAATAAAGTAACACTCAGGATTTTTGCACTATGTGGCGTATTGGTTTTAGTGGCTGCTTCATTAGCTAATTTAATAATTAGGGATTCTGACCCATTTAAACCTTCCAAAGAAGCAAATTTCTCTAACTTAGACTCTTATTACAAGCAGAACCTTAAATGGAGAGATTGTTATAGCGAATTCCAATGCGCCATGTATAAAGTCCCAATCAATTACGAGGATATTGCGCTGGGTGACTTCAATATCGCAGTTATGAAACATTCCGCTCCAGATGCGATAGGAAATCTGGTGATAAATCCAGGTGGCCCGGGTGGATCTGGTATTGATTATGCCTATTCGTACCAAGATGTATTCACTCCAAAGATAACAAATAAATTTAATTTAATCGGATTTGATCCACGAGGGGTTAGCCGGTCAGCGCCGATAAAGTGTTTGAATGATGCCGAAACAGATAGTTCATATGCATCAGATAGCTACCCCGAAAATGATGCAGAAATGGCGGAATTACGCTCCGACAGCGCGAAATATGCCAAGAACTGCAGTAACGATAATAAATATTTAAAATATTACGGTACCGCTAATGCAGCTCGAGATATGGATATTTTGAGAGCGCTTCTTGGCGATGAGAAATTAAATTTCTTAGGTAAATCTTATGGCACATATCTTGGAACTTTATATGCGAAGTTATTTCCAAACAATGTCGGGCGATTTGTTTTAGATGGTGCCGTAGATCCGACTTTGAGCTCAATGCAACAGAGTCTGCAACAGGCAGTTGGTTTTGATGAAGCTTTTAAGTCTTTCGCCGATAGCTGTTTGTCGTATGCCGAGTGTGTCCTTACAAAAGATTATTTGAATCAACTCAGAAGTAAATTATCCGAGATAAGAGAAAAACCTATAAAGGTGGGTGAAAGAAAATTAACTGAGTCACTGGCTATGTATGGAATTGCAATGGGGCTTTACGATAAAGAGTTAGGTTGGCCGGAATTAAGAAGCGCCCTAAAAGAACTCTTTGCAGGTAAAGGAAAGGCTCTTCTTTCTATGGCAGATGCTTACACAGGTCGAGATGCAAACGGTAATTATCAAAGCAATGAAGCTGATGCGATCAGTGTTATATCTTGCAATGATTTCCCTGTTTCAAGAATAGATTTTAAAACAACGACAAACGCAGCACCTCTATTTGGAAAATACGTCGCTTACGGAGATATCACTTGCGAATATCTGCCTCATGGGAAATTTGAATTGGTCGATGGACCAGTAAACATTAATTCGCCAACTTTGGTAATCGGAACAACAAATGATCCAGCGACTCCTTACAATTGGGCTGTGAAACTATCTCGTTTGCTAAATAATTCCATCTTGATTTCACTAAATTCTGATGGCCACACTGGCTATAGCCGCGGTAGCGCCTGCGTCGACCAAGTGGTCGAAAAGTATCTAATTTCGGGGGTAATTCCCGCACAAAATCTGGCTTGTAGCGCGTAAATCGAGAGTACTGGCGCCCTGAAGTTGGTAATTAGCACCCCTTTTGGTGGTGCAAAATTCTCCCATGCGTCTAGACCACATCTCTTATGTGACTTCACACGATCAGATTTCAGATACCGTGCAACGTTTGGGAGCGAAACTCGGAACCACATTCGTTGATGGCGGAATGCACCCGCGATTCGGTACCCGCAATTTCACTGCACCACTTCAAAATGGTCATTACATTGAAGTTGTTTGTCCATTAGATCATCCAGCAACAGAGAAGACTCCATTTGGTCGTGCAGTAAAAGAGCGCGCCGAAGAAGGTGGCGGTTGGTTGACTTGGGTGCTTTCAGTTGACGATGTTGCATCGATTGAAAAGCGTTTAGGTCGTCCTGCAGTTGAAGGTTCACGCACTAAACCTGATGGAGAAACTTTAAAGTGGAAGCAGATCGGAATTCTTTCAACTCTTGAAGATCGTCAACTTCCATTCTTTGTAGAGTGGATTGAAAACCATCATCCTTCTGCAGATGGAAAAGCGTCTTCTAAGATCATAAAAATTGAAGTGGCCGGCGAGCCAACGACCGTTCGCGAATATTTGGGCTGCGAATATAAAGATGCACTCGGCAACGACATTGAGATTCGCTGGGTTACTCCAGCAGAAGCTGATGGCGATACTGGAATCGTTGCAGTGCAATTTGATACACCAAACGGCTCAGTACTAGTCGATTAATTTTTACTTTTATTACCTGCCTCCGTGGCTCAGTGGTAGAGCAGCTCATTCGTAACGAGCAGATCGTCGGT
>CAYFJY010000058.1:0-5256 GCA_964343665.1 uncultured Actinomycetes bacterium
CTAGGAACATTGATCCAGAATCACCCATAAATATCTTCGCTGGATAAGCGTTATGAGGCAGAAAGCCGATACAAACGCCAATCAAAACTGCAGATAGAGTCGAAGGTGCACCAGCACGATTGAATCCATAAACTACCGCTAATACATAAGCAAAGATAAAGAATGCGGTTGCTGCAACTGCAACTACACCGCTTGCGAGCCCATCCATTCCATCTATGAAGTTAACTGCATTTATCGCAACCATCACCACTAATACGGTGAGCAGTTGTCCAATTGCTGGCGGTAATGTGATCAATCCGTTGATTGGCAACCAGAGAAGTTGAACACCAAAACTAAGCAGTATGCCAGCAACCAAAGCTTGACCCGCCAACTTGGTTAGCGCATCCAATTCAAAACGATCATCAATCATTCCTAGTAGGACGACGAATGTAGCCGCTAGAAAAATTCCTTGTGCCTCACGACCAAAAGATTTTCCAACCAAAGGTAAGTGCGAGACCACTACGAAGGTGAATGATGTAGCAAACCACATGGCTACGCCACCCCATCGTGGAGTGGTCTCAGTGTGTATATCGCGTGTTCTTACCCGAGCAATTGCGCCGAATTGAAGTGCAAAGTGTTCTACATAAGGTGTTACCAAATAACAGATTGCTGCACTCAGCAGCATTGTTAAAAGATATTCGCGCATTTATTCCTAAGCGTAAATCGGGAACTTCGCAACGAGATCTTGAACCTCGGCTTTGATCTTTGCGTGTTCATTTGAATCATCACTCTTGATTGCTCGAGTTATCAATTTTGCAATAGTTTTCATCTCAGCAACATCCATACCTTGAGTGGTTACAGATGGAGATCCGACACGGATACCGCTAGTAACAGCTGGTGGATTTGGGTCGAATGGGATTGAATTCTTATTTAAGGTGATACCCGCTGCTCCGCAACGCTCATCTGCAACTTTTCCAGTTACGCCTACGCCAGTCACATCAAGAAGTGCTAAATGTGTCTCAGTTCCGCCAGAAATCGCACGCATTCCCTCTTCTACTAATCCGGAAGCAAGGGCTTTTGCATTAACAATTACCTTCTTCGCATACGTTTGATAAGAAGATTGCTGACATTCGTGCAATGCGACGGCTTTTGCTGCAATCGCAGACATTATTGGTCCGCCTTGCATTCCTGGGAACACTGCTTTATCAATTGCAGCTGCATGTTCCGCTTTAGAAAGGATCATTCCGCCGCGAGGCCCTCGTAGAACTTTATGTGTCGTAAATGAAACGACATCGGCATATGGAACTGGAGAAGGAATTGCTTTGCCTGCAACAAGACCAATGAAGTGCGCCGCATCAACCCACATTACGGCTCCCACTTCATCACAAATCTGACGTACCTTCTCAAAATCAACCAAACTTGGATATGCGGTAGCGCCAGAACAGATCATCTTTGGTCTTTCGCGTAGCGCTACATCACGCATCTCATCGTAATCAATCAATTCAGTATCTTGGCGAACTCCGTAAGAGACGATGTCAAACCATTTACCTGAGAAATTAACTTTTGAACCGTGCGTTAAGTGGCCACCGTGAGGAAGTGACATCGCCATGACTTTCTCGCCTGGCTTAACAAAAGCTGAATAAACTGCGATATTTGCAGATGCACCTGAATGTGGCTGTACGTTTGCGTGATCAGCTCTGAATAATTGTTTCGCTCTTTCAATTGCAATTGTTTCAGCGCGATCTACGACTTCGCATCCACCGTAATAACGTTTTCCGGGATACCCTTCCGCGTATTTATTACTTAAAGGAGTACCGAGCGCTGCAAGCACTGCAGGAGATGTGAAATTCTCCGATGCAATTAACTGTAAACCGCTCTGTTGGCGCTTTACCTCCGCAAGCAAGATACTTGCGATCTCTGGATCTTGTCTCTCTAAAAGATCAAAATCTGGGCCGTATTTGCGCGTATCTGTCATGAAGTGAAGTCTACTGCTCCCTCACGAATTACCTTATGGACGCCTGCAACAGTCCTAACCACTGTAGTTGGTAAGCCCTTGCGCAATTTTCCATTGCTAAAGAAAACTTCAATTCCCTCCGTTGAAACCTCCGAGCTTGAGGTAATTGCAGATTCTCCACTCCTTGAAACTGAAGCAGTCGCAAGTGGGCCAGTCTTTGTCAAGATCGACTTAACAAATGTTGCACTAGGGACTCGAATCGCTAATTCATCTAATTCATTGTTATCGCCAAGATCCCAATTAAGTAATGCACTTGGCAAAACTTGAAAAGTGATTTTCCCCGGCCAATACTTTTTCATGGCAGTAATAGTTCTGTTATCTAAATTGCGACAAACGCCTTCGGCCATCTTAAAATCACGGACAAGAACCTGTGCCTTGACTCCTAATTCGTCACCGCGAAGCACATGCATTGCACGAACTGCATCATGATTGAAAGCATCACATAAATATGCGTAAGCATTTTCCATAGGAACAGCTATGACATAACCATCATTGATTGCTTTTACTGCGCGAGTAACATGGCGAGCCATCTGGCCCTTCTTAAGATCTACGGTCGTCATCTCGCCTTTCTTTACTTTCTAATCGCGCTGGTCCAACGTGGTCTATCGTTTAAATCATAATGTAATTCAATATCAATAAACATCGTCTCAAGTAGCCCGGCGATAGCTCTGCCTTGTAATTCAGTGTGTTCGATAGCTAAAACTCCACCCGATTTGAGTAGCCGCGCAGCTGCATCGATGAAATTTTTCGGGACCTCAAGACCACTTGCTCCACCGTAAAGAGCTTCACTAGGTTCACGCTTTACATCCTCTGGAAGATTTTGATCATCTGGTACATATGGTGGATTTGCTATCACAAAATCTGCTTTGACACCCGGTAGCGCATCCTCGACATCTCCCTCAACTACACGCATCTCAGGAAAATACTTTGCAACATTTCGTTTTAACCAAAAGAGCGCATCTTTGCTCTTCTCAACCGCGATTGCGCGCACTTGAACAGACTCTGTTGAGAGCGCAATCGCTAACGCTCCGCTTCCAGATCCAAGATCAATAACACTTACGATTCCCGATTTCTGTTCGATAAGTGCTAAAAGATAAGAGACCATTAACTCTGACTCAGGTCTTGGAACCAATACGCCAGGACCAACCTCTAGCTCGAGGTTTCTAAAGTGTGAAATCCCTGTTATGTATTGAAGCGGTTCGTGAGAGATGCGACGATCAATTAATTGATGGTAATCCTCTGCGATATCTCCAATATTTTCCATAGCCTTTTCGAGCGCTACTGGATTATGAAGTTGCATTCTGCTGATTCCAAGTAAGTGTGCGAATAATATTTCGGCATCAACTTCGTTGTAGCCTGCCTTAGCTAATCGCTCTTTGGCGACTCGGATTAATTCGCGAACCATAATTTAGCGATTAATTGCCAGCGAGTTTGGCAGCTTTATCTGCATCTAGAAGAGCCTGGATCACCGGTTCTAACTCACCGTTTAAGACCGCATCTAAGTTGTTAGCTTTGTAATTGACGCGATGATCACTCAAGCGATTCTCTGGAAAGTTATATGTTCGAATTCTTTCAGAGCGATCAACGGTGCGAACCTGGCTCTTACGTTCTGCTGCGGCAGCAGCCTCTGCTTTCTCCTGTGCATCTGCAAGTAATCGTGCGCGCAAGATCCGAAGCGCTGATTCTTTGTTCTGCAACTGCGATTTCTCATTCTGACATGAAACGACAATGCCGGTTGGTACGTGAGTCAATCGAACAGCAGAGTCAGTGGTATTCACGCTCTGTCCACCTGGCCCAGATGAGCGATAAACATCGACTCGAATGTCATTCATATTTAATTCAATATCTACTTCCTCGGCTTCTGGAAGTACCAATACACCAGCTGCGGAGGTATGAATTCGACCTTGCGATTCAGTTTCGGGCACGCGTTGTACGCGATGTACTCCGCCTTCAAATTTTAATTTTGCATATGGCGATTGACCTGGTGCTGGCGTTCCTTTTGATTTCACCGCAATCGAAATATCTTTGTACCCACCAAGATCAGATTCAGTCACATCGATAACTTCAGTCTTCCACCCTTGCTTCTCTGCATAACGCATATACATTCGAAGTAGATCACCAGCAAATAAAGCAGATTCATCTCCACCGGCACCTGCTTTTATTTCCATGATTACATCGCGATCATCGTTTGGATCACGCGGTAATAAAAGTTCTTCAAGTGCTTCTGCGTTTGCTGCTTCTTCTGCGATTAAGGTTGGAATCTCACTGGCAAAATCAGGCTCTGCTTCCGCTAACTCTTTTGCAGCAGCTAAATCATCGGCGCTCTGCTTCCATTTACGATATCCCGCAACGACTGGACCCAATTGGGCGTATCGACGGCCGAGCTTTCGAGCATTGCCAGCATCAGCATGAATGCCTGGATCTGCCATCTGCTTCTCAAGCGCGGCATACTCATTGACCAACTCAATTGCGCTAGCGAATCTCTCGCTCATCTCGACCTCCTTTAAATTCAAAAATAATTCATCTCAAATGAATAAATCAAAATAAAAAGACCGCACTCCAACATTGTGTTGGAATATGCGGTCTTTTAAGAAAGCTACTTTGTAGAGCTATTGCCCTTCTTACCGAAACGCTCTTCGAACTTAGCGACGCGTCCACCTGTATCAAGAATGCGCTGCTTACCGGTGTAGAACGGATGGCACTTGTCGCAAACTTCGACGTAGATAGAACCTGTTGTTACGGTTGATCGAGTCTTAAATGATTCGCCACAACCACAGTTAACTGTGGTCTCGACGTACTCTGGGTGGATCTCTGGTTTCATAGTCGTATTCCTTTTCGTTTGATTTGGGTCGAAATTAATCGTGAACCAAATCTGGGACAGGGGTTAAGGGTAACTTCGTTAGTCCGGCAAGGCAAAACCGAGCGTAATTCTCAGATAATTTGCCTAGCTGATTATTTCGCTTCGTCTGGACCAACAGTGGTCTTCTGAACCTGCATCAAGAATTCCACGTTGCTCTTTGTGCCCTTCATCTTCTCTAGCAGCAATTCAATTGCTTGTTGCTGATCAAGAGCGTGAAGCACACGGCGAAGTTTCCAGACAATATTGAGCTCTTCAGTGCCCATAAGAATCTCTTCTTTACGAGTGCCAGATGCATCGACATCTACTGCAGGGAAGATTCGCTTATCTGCAAGTTTGCGATCAAGTTTTAATTCCATGTTACCGGTGCCCTTGAACTCTTCAAAGATAACTTCATCCATCTTAG
>CAYFJY010000059.1:0-4515 GCA_964343665.1 uncultured Actinomycetes bacterium
TCATTCGTAAGTGCAGCTACTACAGATATTGAGGGCAATTTCTATTTAGTTGGCGCAGCCTCTAATCAGATTGTTGGGACTTTGCCTCCAATCTCTGGAGTACTCAATCCAGATAATGTTCAATCTGATCCAGTAAGCAGCAATAAGAGCGATGCATCGATGCTATGCATGTGGAAATTCGATACAACTGGTAAATTAATTGAAAATTCGAATATGCAATTGGAAACGGCAGTGATTCCAACTTCAATCATGGTTGATAAGTTCGGAATCACAATTGCAGGCGCCAGTTATTCAAACCCAGGTTTTAATTCATTTTTGTTGAATTGGAACGAGAAACCAACCTTCATCGGTAAAAGCTCTACTCAGATTTTGAGCATATCAAGAGCCAACGATGGATCCGTAGTTGCAGTGGGGCAGAGCAGAGAGAAATTGTTAGATAAAGTTTTGCGGGGCAAAGCTGATGGATTCTTAGCGAAGGTCAAGAATGGAAAATTAGTTGCAGTACAGCGCAGCTCTGATTTAAATGCTTCAAGAGCTTGGCGAAGTTCAACTTCAAATCTCTTACTTGGGGGAAATTCAAATAGCACAGCGGTAATTACTAAGTTTGCTAGCAATTTCTCGCCAACTTGGACAGACAGATATCCATCAAATGGAAGCGCATCAACTGCAAATGTTGGCAATTTAAATTATGGCGCTTTCTATTCAACTGGTGCGATAAGGGCTCTACCTAGTTGGAAACGCAAAGGTGCAATAATTCTGTTGACCTTTGATTCAAATGGAAAAATTACCGCAGCAAGTTACAGCACTGCCTCAAAATTGAATGGATTGGCGGCAAATAGCACTTTAGGCCCCGTAATTCTCGCCTCTGGTTTTATATATCGCGCCTAGCGCGCTAATCTTTCACCCTAAGTCAAGGAGTGTTATGGGTTCAGTTATTAAGAAGCGTCGTAAGCGTATGGCTAAGAAGAAGCATAAGAAGCTTCTGAAGAAGACACGCATTCAACGCCGTAACGCTAAGTAATTAACCCTTCAGCGATACAAGTTGTCCGTTAATTCCGGCAACTAGATAACGTGTTCCATTTATGGTTATCCAACCATTTTGAATCGCATCCTCGCCTTGCCAACCGCTGATCAATGAGATTTTCTTGGTGATGGTGTCTATAGCGCAAAGCCTCTTCTGGCAACTAGAGACAATTGTGGTTCCATTTAAACTGAGTGGAGCGCTTGGCGATCCAAATTTATTCGTATCATAAATAGTGATTTCGCCATCTAGAACTTTTGTGCGAATCTGACTTGGATTTGGAAGAGTTGCGCCAGTTGCGGCGAACCAAGCCGCAGTTAATTTTCCGGCGACTTTATTTATGGCAACATCATAACCAAGTACTGAAGCGCTCTGTCCTGGACTATCTAAAGTTTCATAAATCCAACTATTTGCAATTGCACCATCCCTAGATGCCAATCTAATCTCACCTGCAGTTGCATCTTTACGCTGATTCATGACTAATACAGAGTCGTAGATTAAATAGGTAGTTGCACCGGATGCATACGCCTTTAAATGGAATGCGACATCTCCAGTTGTTCTTCCATCAGTCTTGCGATCACCATCAATTAATTCATAGCTCCATTTATTGGATTTTTTTACAGCTCCCAGTAGGACGCCTTGGCTCTCATCGCGATAGAAGACCTGAAGTGTTGTTGAAGATGCAATACAGGTACTTGAATATGAGACATCGCTCCCTGTTCTAGTACGAGTTATTTGATCATAAGGTTGAATTGAAGGAGCGTTTCCATCTACAACTTCAAAAGAGTATGAGGTCGGTGTAATAGTTGCATGCCTTAAATCATTATCAACCGTATCGCCGTAGAAGAGATGGAGAACTTGTCGACTTCCAGAACCGGTGGTGCAGAGAGTTAAATGTCCACCAAGTCTGTGAGAGGTTCTTCCAGCAGTTCCACCCATTCCATCTAGAACTATTTTCTTCCAAGCGCCTGCCGAATATGTGGCAATCCTCAAAGTTCCAGTTTTGCTACTGATATATGCGATAAATGGTGAGTTGTTGAAAGTAGATGTTGCGAGGAATTTAGCATCACTTGCATTATCAATTACCGAAGATTTCCAAGATGCAACTGGTGTTACTGATTCTGATGTTACGGGATCGGAATTTCCATTGTTGTTGATTGCGGTCACACTAAATGTATAAGCAGTACCATTCTTCAATCCTTTGAAAATGAAGGGACTTGAAGGGGCGAAAGTTGATGCACCTGTTTTTAAATTCTTAATTGCGTAACTTGTCACCTGCGCCGATCGAACATTCGCTGGCGGATCAAATTTAATTATCGCGCTGGCATCGCTGACTAAAACTTGAAGATTGCGTACTGGACTTGGTAGCCCAACTGCGATGCCCGCTGGGGGTTTACTTCGCATATCCTCCATAATTGCAAGTAATAACGGACCTGGATCTCTAAAAACTTCTCCGGCATCCAAATTTGGAGTCATTATTGAATTAACACCAGCGCTCGAGAAAGTCGATTCATCTAAATGTGAAACAGATGAACCGCTCTCATATCTTGAAGGCGTATAAATCTTTGGTTTTACTCCACCGTTTGCTGCGATTGCTTTCGGACCAGACCATGCGAGATTATTTTTTAACGCAAGGCCTAGCTCCAAACTTGGAGAAGGAAGATCGCTTAAACGACGACCATCATCTAATTGAAGATAGGCATCAAATGGGGTTGGTTGTTCAATTGAACCAAAGCCAAAGAACGGGTCATAAGAATCTGTTGATAAGAACCCTAATCCATGGGCTATCTCATGGATAAAAACGGATTGGAGATCGTATTCAGAGAGAGATGGTTTCCCATCATTGCGAGTATCCCAAGGTGCCGCAGAATTAACTTGAATTAAGATCTCAGCATTATTTTTATCTAGATCACGACCGGCAAGTGCATTAGCCAGAGCAGATGGATACCAGAGGGTTGGATCAGGCGCATTTACAAAGTTATTGAAGTAATTTCCAGGTCGTGCGCTACCGAGTAAACCATAAACAGTAGAGCGACCCCATGTTGCCTCTATCTTGATTGGGACACTAGATTCGAAATTCGCAGCCCAGACATCTACCGCTGCCTGGATATCTTTCTGAGCCCAAGCAGGAAAGTTATTGAAACTAATTTCAAACTTAGATTTCTCTTGAAGTCGGGCACCAGCATTTGTAGTTGCGTTATATGTCTTTACATTTGTCTGTCCAGCGAAGATATGTCCCCAAACAGTTGACTCTCGTTCATTTACAAATGCAGAAGCAGGTGGTGCGATAAGTGGCGCCAAAAGTAGCGCAGCGATTATCGCTCTTAGACGCCCACGCTTCACGCATGAAACCTACCAAATACACTTACTCACGTGAAACAGTCCGAACAAATTATGGTCACCATTTATGGTCGTACTGGCTGTCATCTATGTGAAGAGGCTGTGAATCAGATTTCACCTCTTGCAAAATCTCTAGATTTCACTATCGAAGAGAGATTGATAGATGGCGATAAAGAGTTAGAAGATCTATTTGGGCAATTGATTCCCGTTATTCATATTAATGGAGAATATTTCTCGCATTTCAGAGTTGATTTAGTTGAGTTTAAATCTTCCCTTGAAAAACATCGTCTGCATCAATAATTCGGTAGCTGTAACCTTGTTCTGCAAGGAATCTCTGACGGTTCTGCGCAAAATCTTGATCGATAGTGTCGCGACTTACTACTGAATAGAAACGAGCACCCCGTCCATCAGATTTTGGACGGAGAATTCTTCCCAGTCTCTGTGCCTCTTCTTGTCGACTTCCAAATGCGCCACTTACTTGGATAGCGATAGTTGCATCAGGTAAGTCAATTGAGAAATTAGCGACTTTAGAAACAACTAAGCATTTCAATTCACCGCTTCTGAATTTTGCAAATAGCTCTTCACGTTCTTTGATTGGCGTTTCGCCTTTGATAACTGGAACTCCTAGATCCTCACTTAGTTCGTCTAATTGAGTTATGTATTGCCCGATTACTAATACTTGATCATCTGCATGCTTATCAACCAGCGCTTGAACGACTTTTCGCTTGGTGGCTGTAGTTGCGCAGAAACGATATTTCTCTTCTGTCTCCGCAGTTGCATATGAGAGACGCTCTGCTTCGGAGAGAGTTGCGCGAATTTCTATGCACTCTGCCGGAGCTATATAGCCCTGAGCTTCAATCTCTTTCCAGGGCACATCGAATCGCTTAGGTCCAATTAAAGAGAATACCTCTCCCTCCATGCCATCCTCGCGTACCAAAGTTGCAGTTAAACCTAAACGTCGTCGCGATTGAATATCTGCAGTAAATCTAAAGATTGGCGCAGGAAGTAGATGCACTTCGTCATAGATTATTAATCCCCAGTCGTAAGAGTCGAATAAATCAAGATGCGCATATACGCCATTCTTCTTCTTGGTCATAACTTGGTATGTAGCGATAGTGACTGGGCGAATCTCTTTCTTTGAACCGCTATATTCG
>CAYFJY010000059.1:4525-4683 GCA_964343665.1 uncultured Actinomycetes bacterium
ATCACGCCATTGGCGCGCTGCAACTGTATTGGTTACCAGAATCAAAGTTGTTGCTTTTGCATGTGACATCGCAGCCGCCCCAACGATGGTCTTTCCTGCACCGCACGGAAGAACGACTACGCCACTGCCACCATGCCAGAATCCTTCAGCAGCATGCT
>CAYFJY010000060.1:0-4467 GCA_964343665.1 uncultured Actinomycetes bacterium
CGATGTCGTTAGCGTTTAGGTCTTCCATCTTTGTCTTTGCAATCTCAGCAGCTTGCGCCTTTGTGATTGTTGCGACCTTGTTCTTGTGAGGGATTGCAGAACCCTTTTCGATTCCAGCTGCCTTCAAGATCAAGCGAGATGCAGGAGGTGTCTTTGTGACGAATGTGAATGAGCGATCTTCATAAACAGTAATTTCTACTGGAATGATGTTGCCCTTTTGTGACTCAGTAGCAGCGTTGTATGCCTTTACGAAGTCCATGATGTTCACACCATGCTGACCGAGAGCTGGACCGACTGGAGGTGCTGGTGTTGCAGCGCCTGCTTCGATCTGCAATTTGATCATTGCAGATACTTTTTTCTTTGGTGCCATTTCTCGTTTCTTCCTTTATTCGTATTTCTTATTTCTTTTTCTTATTTCTTATTTATTACTTTTGATTTCAGATCTTCTGAACTTGGTTAAAGCCAAGCTCTACTGGGGTCTCGCGACCGAAGATTGAAACCAAAACCTTTAATTTTGCCTGTTCTGGCATGATCTCTGAGATCGATGCAGGAAGCGTTGCGAATGGTCCATCCATAACAGTGACAGATTCGCCAATTTCGAAATCAACATGCTTGATATCTGGCTTGCCATCTTTCTTAAGTGGACGTGGCGCCAAGATTTTCTCAACTTCATCTAATGAAAGAGGTGAAGGATGATGTGCATTTCCGACGAAGCCAGTAACGCCAGGAGTATTACGAACTGCTGACCATGACTCATCGGTTAATTCCATGCGGACCAATACATAACCTGGATAAACATTGCGCTTTACGACTTTGCGCTGTCCATTCTTGATCTCATTGAATTCCTCTTCAGGAACTTCAATTTGATAGATGTAATCTTCCATGTGCAAGGTGTTGATACGGTTTTGAAGGTTTGCTTTTACCTTCTTCTCGTAACCTGCATATGAGTGGACCACGAACCATTCACCAGGTGCGCGCTCTAGTGCGCGACGAAATTCTGCGTTTGGATCCTCTTCAAGAACCTCTTCGCTCTCTGCTACTGCAACTTGAGCAACCTGCTCATCGGCAACAGGCGCGGTGTTCTCGTTGTTAGAGGTAAGTGCCGCTTCGAAAGCGTCGATCTCTTGTTCGTCAGCCATCGCGTCCTACCCAAAAATCCAGAATACTAATTTTGTTAAACCTAAATCGAAGATGGAAACAACAGCAATGATGAAGGTAACGAAAACCAAAACCACAGAGGTGTAGGTAGTTAACTGCTCACGAGTTGGCCATACGACGCGCTTTAATTCAGAGACAACTTGGCGATAGAACAAAGCAATGCGAGCGAACAGGCCGAGTTTCTCTTCGGAATGTTCGTTATGTGTTACGTCTTGCTCCACTCTTCTTCCTCTCTTACTTCCTCTAACTAGCTTGCAGGGCAGGAGGGATTTGAACCCCCAACCGCCGGTTTTGGAGACCGGAACTCTGCCAATTGAGCTACTGCCCTCTATCTTCACTTTGCTGCATCTGCTGATATTCAGGCACGACAAAGCCTTGCCGTTTCCGTCAAGACGCAGAATTCTAGGCGTGAAACTGCCTTATGAGAAATCGGCCTAATTTCTCGCATGAATAGCATTCGGGCAGACTTACACCCGTGACCAATAAGTCGAGAATCTCAGCCCGCATCTCAGCCATCGCCGAATCTGCCACTTTGGCAGTTGATGGAAAGGCGAAGGCGCTAAAAGCTGCAGGTAGACCTGTAATTGGATTTGGTGCTGGTGAACCAGATTTCCCAACTCCTGATTACATTGTTAAATCTGCGATCGACGCAGCAAGTAAAGTTGTAAATCACCGTTACACCGCAACTCCTGGATTACCAGAGTTAAGGGATGCAATTGTTGCAAAGACCAAACGTGACAGTGGTTATGAAATTACTGCAGATCAAGTTTTAGTTACCAATGGTGGAAAGCAAGCTGTCTACCAAGCCTTCGCAACCATCGTCGACAAGGGCGATGAGGTAATTCTTCCGGCGCCATATTGGACAACTTATCCAGAGGCCATCAAATTAGCTGGTGGAGTACCGGTAGAGGTCTTTGCAGATGAAACTCAAAATTATCTTGTAACGGTAGAACAACTTGAAGCAGCGCGCACTGATAAAACAAAAGCGATTCTCTTCTGCTCTCCATCTAATCCAACAGGCTCTGTTTATTCCGAAGCACAAACAAAGGCAATTGGTGAGTGGGCTTTGAAGCATGGCATCTGGGTTATCACTGATGAGATCTATGAACACCTCGTTTACGATGGATTGAAAGCAACCTCTATTTGCGTTGCAGTTCCGGCGCTTTCTGATACTTGCATCGTGCTCAATGGCGTTGCAAAAACATATGCAATGACAGGTTGGCGCGTAGGTTGGATGATCGGCCCAAAGGATGTAATTAAGGCAGCAACCAACTTACAGTCGCACTTGACCTCTAACGTAAATAACATCGCACAACGCGCAGCGATTACTGCATTAACTCATGATCTATCTGCAGTGCATGAGATGGGTGTGGCGTTTGATCGTCGCCGCAAATTAATCGTGCAATTATTAAATGAGATCCCTGGCTTCCAATGCCCGACTCCACAAGGCGCTTTCTATGCATATCCATCTGTAAAAGGCGCGCTTGGAAAGAGTTACCGCGGTAAGACCCCAAAGAGTTCTAGCGAATTAGCATCTTTGATTTTGGATGAAGTCGAAGTAGCGGCTGTACCTGGAGAGGCTTTCGGGCCTTCTGGATACTTACGCTTTAGCTATGCCACAAGCGATGAAGATATCAAAGAAGGTATCGCTCGTATAAAGAAGTTGATTACCGAAGGTTAATTAAGAGATAAGCCGACCAGATTAACCTCTGGCACTAATTCGATCCCAAACTTCATCTTCACTGCATCACGCACTTGGATTGCAAGAGCAGCAATATCTTCCGCCTTCGCGCCATCTGCATTGGTAATTGCAAGAACATGCTTCTTTGAAATCGCAGCACCATTTAAGCGCATACCTTTTTCTATCCCACTATGTTCGATCAACCATGCAGCGCTTGTTTTGAAAGTTCCATTTCCTTGCGGATATTTCGGTGCACCTTCTGGGATCTGGTGTTCAGCCACGATTGGATTTGTAAAGAATGAACCTGCTGAATAAGTGTCGCAATCTTGATCGTTTAATAACATTCCCTTGCGAGCGCGAATTTTCAAGACTGCTTCGCGAGTCTTGATTACATCTGCCTTTTCGCCAATTGAGATTCCTAGCTCTTTGGCGAGCTCTTCATATGTAATCGGTGCAGTCATCTCTCCGCGCCTTAAATTAAATTGAACTTCAAGAACAACGTACTTACCTGGGTTCTTCTTAAAGATTGAATCACGATAAGTAAATTGGCACTCATCGTTAGTGAAAGTCTTAATCGCTTTATTCTGACGATCATATGTGCGCACTCTGGTAATGAATTCACTTACCTCATGGCCGTATGCACCGATATTTTGTATTGGCGCTGCACCAACAGTTCCTGGAATTCCGGAGAGAGTCTCAAGACCTGCCCAGCCGCGATCAATTGTGGTCTTTACAAATTGATCCCAATCTTCACCTGCGCTAATACTCAAAGTGGCGCCGCTACATGCATCTACCTCTGCAGTCACACCCTTTTCAGGATTGCTGCCAATCAATATGACCGTGCCTGGAAAACCGGTATCACTAATTAATAAATTGCTACCGCTTCCGATAATTAGAACTGGTTGATCTGCCGCTTCTTCAAGGGCTGCGATGATCTCTTGTTCAGTTGATACCTTGACTAATTTATTTGCAGGTCCACCCACACGAAGCGAGGTGTGCTTACTTAGAATCTCACTCACTTTTTGACCACAATCGCACGCGCCATGCCTAATACTTTAACCCCTGCGCTTGTGGCGTTTAGATCCAAGCGCACTGAACCATCAGGTAATACTTCGCCAACAGTTGCGCTAACTGTTAAATCTACTTTCTCGCCTTCAGGAACAATCACGGGCTTGGTAAAGCGAGCGCTAAATTCCTTTACTTGGGCGCTACCTCCTGCCCAATCCGATGCGAATTTTCCGACCAAGCCCATAGTCAACATTCCATGCGCGATCACATTCGGTAGACCTACATTGATTGCAAATGTTTCATCTTGATGAATTGGATTCTGATCACCTGATGCATCTGCATATGCTTTAAGTAGCGCGCGATCTATATAGAAGATGTGTTCTGGGATCGAGGTGCCAACTTCAATCATGCCCGCACCACCAAGGTCGACCAATTGGTTACAGCTAATTTACCGCCAACATATAAATCGCTGCGAGCGGTAACGAATTCATTTCCAGCCATCTGTTTGTAGCCCTCTAAAGTCGAATCACAACGGACCACATCGCCTGCTTTAAGTGGCTGATGAATCTCGAATTTCTGATCGCCATGAACGATGCGATCCCAATTAACGCCAACTTCTG
>CAYFJY010000061.1:0-3289 GCA_964343665.1 uncultured Actinomycetes bacterium
CTGATGCATTTGCTGCACTTTCCAATGGCGATAATTCAAATATCTTGGCAGCACGAGTTGCACGCGAAGTTTTTGGCGTTAAGAATGTAGTTGCGCGTATTTACGATCCAGCGCGTGCAGAGATTTATCAGCGTCTTGGCATCCCAACGGTTGCAACCGTGACTTGGGCAACCGAACAAGTACTACGTCGCTTATTGCCTGGCGGCTCTCGCGGAGAATGGAGAGATCCTTCAGGAAAAGTTGCGCTACTTGAAGTCTCAGTTCATAACTCTTGGTTTGGCCATCCAATCTCTGAAGTTGAAAATCGAACCAATGCACGCGTTGCATTCTTAACACGTTTAGGCGATGCCTTTATCCCCGATGAACATACTGTTCTGCAAGAGGGCGATTTACTCCATGTCATGGCTCATAACGAAGAGATTGATTCAGTGACTGCAACACTAAATGCGGAGGTCAACTAATGCGCGTTGCCATCGCAGGTGCTGGGAATGTCGGCCGCTCAATTGCTCGCGAACTTATCGCCAATGGCCATCATGTAATGCTTATTGATAAAGATCCAAAGGCGATGAAACTTGAATCAGTTCCTGAGGCTGAATGGGTAATGGCAGATGCTTGCGAGATTGCATCTCTTGATAACGCCAAATTGGATCAATGCCAAGTTCTAGTTGCGGCAACCGGTGATGACAAAGTCAATCTAGTGGCATCGCTTCTTGCAAAGACTGAATATGGAGTGCCACGTGTTGTTGCACGTATCAACCATCCAAAGAATGAGTGGCTCTTTGATAAATCTTGGGGCGTGGATGTTGCAGTATCAACCCCTCGAATCATTGCAGCTCTTGTTGAAGAGGCGGTATCCGTTGGCGATGTAGTTAAGTTATTTACCATAGGCAAAGGCTCGGCAAACTTACTTGAATTAACGCTTCCAGATGGTTCAAAGTGCATCGGAAAGACAATTGAAGAGGTAACGCTTCCTGCAAGTACTGCTATCGCAGCAATCGTGCGAGATGGTCGTGTCTTTGCACCAAAGGCACATGACACCTTCGCAGCCGGTGATGAATTGATATTTGTCGCATCTGAGATCTCAGAAGCACAGTTAAAAGCCTGCTTTATTCAGGCCTGATTAAATTTAATTATTTTTCAGCTTCAGGTTTAACGCTCGGTACAGTTCTAATAATCAACCAAGTCCACCAGATTGTTAATAAAAACAACGGATAACCTAGAACGATACTTGCCACGCCAAGTGCATTTAATTGATCAGCTTTATATAGCGGATACATAATTATTAAACGCAAGACAAACATGCCGACCCAAACCCATCCCGCCATCACATAGACGCGTTTACGCGCTGGATGTTTGCGCCACTCGAGGTTCTCCCCGATTATCGGCCCGATTACTAAACCTAAGAGCGGCCAACCTATTAAATTTCCAACCGTATAAGCGATTGCATAAGCACTATTTTTAATAAATGAAGGGATGTAGTAATCCTTAGCTTGGCCACCTTGTTTAGCAAACCAAGCGCAGATTAAAACGCCAATCACACCGCTTATTGCATGCTGCAAGGTGTCGCGCTTAATCAAGCGCCAAACTGCCAATACCCCACTTAAAGCAATCGCAGCATAGATCGCGCTCTTTAAATCTTTCTGCAGATTGAAAACTATTAGGAAGAGAATCGATGGCAGACCATTATCGATTAGGCCACGCTTGCCACCCATCGCATTTAATATCGCTTCGCGCTCGTGGCTCATGCTTTACCCGTACTTCCAAAACCGCCATCGCCTCTTTCAGAAGTCGGTAGTTCGTCAACCTCTTCGAAATTCGCGCTTTCAACCCTTTGAAAGACCAACTGTGCGATGCGATCACCACGTTTTACTTCAAAAAGATTTCCGGTATCGGTATTAATCAAAATTATCTGAATCTCTCCGCGATAACCAGAATCGATTGTTCCAGGTGCATTAACAATCGAGATTCCATGTTTTGCAGCTAAACCACTTCTAGGGTGCGCCAAACATACGTATCCATCTGGCATTGCAATTGCTATTCCCGTAGGAATTAAGGCTCTCTCGCCTGGTGCTAAGGTGCAATCAATTCGAGCGTAGACATCCAAACCAGCATCTCCTGGCTTTGCATATTGTGGAAGCGGTAGATCTTTATCCAGTCGTTGAATTTGAATCTTCAGTTGAGTCATTATGGATTGATACCGAACTGTTGATTATTAATGTAACCCTCTGCAGCATTCTTTACGAAGTGCTCAATACCAACGATTACATAGAGCGCAGAGGCTTTTAGTGCGATCTCGCCATCAGGGCTATTTAAACGCCCCTCGGCTTCGGTAAATACTTTTCGCCGCTCTTGGCCAGTGATTCTGGCATTGATAAATAATTTGGAACCAACAGGAATTGGCTTCAAAAAATCTGTATCCAAATGGCCGGTCACTGCAGGAACCTGTAGCAAATACATTAATTTTCCAAGCGCCTCATCGAAGGCCAGCGATAAGAGTCCACCATGAGCCAAACCTGGTGCGCCTTGATGCATCTCTGTAACAGTAAATTCGCAGGTAGCAGTCAAACCTTCGCCTGCGATTGATTTCATATGTAAACCAGTTGGATGATCTTTACCGCAACCAAAACACATCACTAAGTGAGAAGGAATCTCCTCGCCAGGTTTTGGTGCCAACGGGTGGCGTTCGGGCATCGTCACAGCCATGTCCCAAAGATTACGCTATTTTGTGCCTATGGCGAGATACCGAGAAGTGCTAAATCCGCCACTTTCCTTCATCTCATTTCTAATTTTCATGTATATCTCAATTGCATTCGCTATTTGGGCTGCTTTCGATTTTCTCCAAGCGGCTCTTACGATGGGTTTACTCTTATTAACTATTCCATTTATCTGGCAAAGTATCCGAATGGTCACGTTCATCGATGATCAAGGTGAGCTTCATGTTGATCGCGCTCATATTGAATTGAAATATTTGAAAGATGCGAAAGCTCTGAATGAGAAAGATTACCGAGCGCTACGAACTAGAGACTTTGATGCAAGAAGTTTTCATGCAACAAGAGCCTGGCTAAAACGCGGTGTTAAGGTTTCGGTAAATGATGAACGCGATGAGACTACTTATTGGTTGATTGGTACTAGAAAGCCAGAGCAACTGGTAGCAGCGTTAAATCTTTAAGCGCAATCTTTACAAACTGCAGTAGCTCCGCTGCCCTTTGCAATATTGGTTACATGAGATACCAAGAAGCAACGGCTGCAGGTGAATTCATCTTCCTGCTTTGGAACCACGCGAACAGAG
>CAYFJY010000061.1:3299-3460 GCA_964343665.1 uncultured Actinomycetes bacterium
CCTCAAAAATCACAGTTAAAGAAGTCAAAAAATGGTTATTTAAAGGTTATTGGCCGAACTAACCCTCTTTGCCAGGCGATCATCAACCAGAGCGCGAATATATGTCCCTTCAGGTCTGTACTCCTCTTCTAGTACCTCACCTTTTTCATGAATCGCATTAA
>CAYFJY010000062.1:0-3430 GCA_964343665.1 uncultured Actinomycetes bacterium
TTCGCATCTTGCCACTGATGTGTGCAAGAACTTTATGTCCGTTTGATAACTCAACTCGGAACATTGCATTGGGCAAAGCTTCAGCAACAACGCCTTCCATTTCGATGGCGCTACCCTCTTTAGCCAAGTCCCCTACCTGTTCCAATTTGTTGCGCCCCTGTTTGAGGCGCGAGGGGTAATTCTATTTATAGGCATGAATATCGACAAATCGAGGTCGAGTTACGCTAAAAGAGCTCCGAAATCTCGACTCCTAAGCGACCCAATTCGCTCCTGCCCCCATCTAGAGAGGTCAGTACGAATGGTTTTCCATCTGGCGCGATGCAGAAGGAATGTTCGAAATGTGAGCCACGCGATTTATCTTGGCTAACAACTGTCCACTCATCACTAAGAACTTTAGTTTTATGAGTACCTCTAGTAATCATCGGTTCGATTGCAAGGCATATTCCACTAACCAATTCAGGACCATTGCCTGGCTTTCCATAATTCAAAACATGTGGCTCCATGTGCATCGCACTTCCGATTCCATGTCCGCCGTATTCACGCAAAATTCCATATTTGCCTTGGGAATTCACATACTCTTCTATCGCGTGACTGATATCAGATAACTTTCCGCCACGCTTTCCTGCCGCAATTCCGCGCCACATAGATTCTTCGCAGACATCTAACATCTTCTGGTCTTCTGGATCACCTTTACCTACGATGATAGAGAATGCCGCATCACCATGCCAGCCATCGATTATTGCGCCACAATCAATAGAGACGATATCCCCTTCGTGAATTACTCGATCCCCTGGTATTCCATGGACAATCTCATCATTTACGGAGACACAAATAGTCGCTGGATAGCCGTGATAACCAAGAAAATTAGATTTACCACCACCACGTTTTATATTTGCAGCAGCAACTGCATCGAGTGCAGATGTAGTCATACCCGGTTTAATAGTCTCCCGAAGTAATTGCAGAGTCTGGCCAACTAATAGCCCCGCTTTGCGCATGCTCTTTAATTGATCAAGGGTCTTTAACTCGATCGCCATGACTTCTACTTTACGCGAGAGAGCGCTGCAATCGCAGATTCTGTAATCTCATTCACAGCACCTGTTGCAGAGATTGAAATCAACAATCCCTCATTACGATAGAAGGAAATGATTGGTTCTGTTTGTTCCGCATAAACTTCCAAGCGGCGCTTGATTACATCGGCTTTATCGTCTTCACGCTGAATCAATGTTCCGCCGCAGCTATCGCAAATTCCTTCAACTGCAGGTTTTTCATTGACAATATGAAATGGTCGCTGGCAATTACTGCATGAACGACGTCCAGATAAACGAGAGATGATTTCATCATGGTCAACGTTAAGTTCTAGCGCTGCATGAAGTGGAGTTCCCTTCTCAGCAAGTATTGCGCGTAGAACCTCTGCCTGAGCCACGTTTCGAGGGTACCCATCCAACAAAAATCCATTTTCAAGATCGCCTTGATTTAAGCGATCTTTAACCATGTCATTGGTTACAGAATCCGGTACCAACTCTCCCTTATCCATGAACTTCTTAGCTTCAATGCCAAGTGGGGTATTTCCTTTTAAATTGGCGCGAAAGATATCTCCGGTTGAGATATGTGGAATTGAAAAGTGCGCGGCAAGAAATTGAGCTTGTGTTCCTTTACCTGCACCTGGTGGGCCAACCAGGACTAATCGCATACTAATGAAGGAATCCCTCGTAACTGCGCTGCTGAAGCTGAGATTCAATCTGCTTTGCAGTATCAAGACCAACACCAACGACGATCAAGATTGCAGTGCCACCAAATGGGAAATTCTGAGTTGCCCCGAAGAGAATCAATGCACCGATTGGAATGATCGCAACAAGTGCAAGATATAGCGAACCTGGAGCAGTGATACGTGAGAGCACATACTGGAGATATTCAGCAGTTGGCTTTCCTGCACGGATACCTGGGATAAATCCACCGTACTTCTTCATATTCTCTGCAACCTCATCTGGATTGAAGGTAATCGCTACATAGAAGTAGGTGAAGAAGATGATCAAGAGCGCATATGTAAGAACATAATATGGATGATCGCCCTTAACGAAATTTCTAGAGATCCAAACTGCCCAAGCTGCTTGGCTATTTGTAAAGTTAACAATCAAAGATGGAATGTAAAGCAATGATGAAGCGAAAATTACTGGGATAACACCAGCTTGGTTAACTTTAATTGGGATGTATGTGCTAGTTCCACCATAAGTTTGGCGACCAACCATTCGCTTTGCATATTGAACCGGGATACGTCGTTGTGCCTGTTCGACGAAGACAACCGCCATAACCACCAAGATTCCCACTGCTAATACGAATAGGAATGCAAAGAGGCCCTTTTGAAGTTTGATGCTCCATAGATTTCCTGGAAAACCTGCTGCAATCGAGGTGAAGATCAAGATCGACATACCGTTACCAACACCGCGATCTGTGATTAATTCTCCAAGCCACATGATTACGGCAGTACCAGCGGTCATAACAAAGATCATTGTCACGATTCGCTGCCATGAAGTATCAGGAATGATCGGCAGAGTACATCCATTGATCAAGCGACCAGTAGTGCGCGCAACTGCCACGAGTCCAGTTGATTGCAAGATTGCAAGACCGACAGTTAAGTAACGTGTGTACTGAGTCAACTTGGCAGTTCCAGATTGACCTTCATTCTTTAGCGCTTCAAAACGTGGAATAACAACGGTTAAAAGCTGAACGATGATCGAACTGGTGATGTAAGGCATGATGCCTAGTGCGAAAACTGAAAGGTGTAAAAGCGCGCCACCAGAGAACAAATTGATAAGACCAAATAGCCCACCGCTTTGAACCTGACTTAAGCACTCTTGAACGTTCTTGTATGAGACGCCCGGAGTTGGAACTACCGAACCAAAACGAAAGAGCGCCATTATCGAGAGGGTGAAGAAGATCTTCTTACGAAGGTCTGGGGTTCTAAAAGCCTTACCAAACGCTGAGAGCATTAGATCTTCTCCTACTTATCCTCTTTAATTAATTTTCTTTGAATTTAGCTTTACAGAGTCTTGGTTGTTCCGCCAGCAGCTGCAATCTTTGATGCAGCTGATTCTGAGAATGCATGTGCAGTAACTGAAACCTTGACACTGATCTCTCCATTGCCAAGTACCTTTACAGGATAGCTATCGCGCACTGCGCCAGCTTTGATCAAATCTGCAACTGTAACTTCGCCACCCTTTGGGAATAGCTCGTTGATTGTTGAGACATTGACTGCCTGATATTCAACACGCTCTGGATTCTTAAATCCGCGTAACTTTGGAAGACGCATTACCAATGGAAGTTGTCCACCCTCGAAACCGATACGAACCGTGTTACGAGCACGAGTTCCCTTACCGCCGCGACCTGCAGTCTTTCCCTTTGATGCTTCACCGCGACCCTTACGAGTCTTAGC
>CAYFJY010000063.1:0-3288 GCA_964343665.1 uncultured Actinomycetes bacterium
AGATAACACAATGGCTGTCACATATGACAATAGCTATATTGGTTACGGCTGTGGATTTAATTCAAATGGATACATGGTCATTCACCTACCTGCTGTAGGCAAACCAGGTACACATATCATTGATTTGCATCCATTGTTCTATACAAATCAACCTTCATTTGCATCAACTCCTTATGGAATGCTTCCAATATTGAGCTATGCAAACGATAATCCAGCAATCGCGTTGGGATACCAGCTTCCAGCTGTACATTTCTCAATCAAAATTGTTAAGTAATCCCTAACTCCTAAACAAGTAAAAGAATTGGTTCTACCTCCGCAACCGGGGGTGGGACCAATTCCATTTACCAAGTAGAACCATGGTGGCTGGTAGCAGCAATAAGCGAATAACCGTGGCATCGATTGCGATACCTGCAACGAGGCCAATACCTAACTCTTGCAAACCGGCAAAATGTCCAGAAATAAATCCAGTTAATGCTCCGATCATGATGAGTGCAGCAGTAGTGACAACGCCACCTGTATTTGCAAGACCTTCAACAATCGCGCGATCGTTATCTCTGTTTTCTAAGTAGCTCTCTCGAATTCTTGAGACGATAAAGACCTCATAATCCATAGATAGTCCAAAGAGAACAGCGAAAACAAAGAGCAGAGTCCAGATCTCAATCTGATCTAATTTGTAAACACCGATTCCATTTCGCACAAAGAAGACCATTGTTCCAATCGCTGCGGCGATTGAAATCAAATCCAAAATAATCGCTTTGAAAGGGATAAGAAGAGAATTTAAATATCTTCGTAGTAGGGCAAAGGAGAAAAGTAAGGCAATTAGAGCAATCCAAGGAAAGGTACCTTTCAATTTGGCTACGAGATCTGCACCTTGTGCAGGAGCTCCACCAATCAAGATCTCTGTACCAGCTGGAAATTCACCCTTTAGAGTTCGTAAATAGTTGATTAATTGCTGGCTAGAACCGAGATCTTTCTTTGATATAACAAAGATGCGAAGGACTTTGCCGCTCTTATCTACATATGAGCGATCAGTGGCAACGGCGAATACATCTTTGTTATTCGCAATCTCCCCAGCTAAAGTCGCACGCGCAATATTCACATCAGCAACTTCTGGTAGCTTTATTAAAACTTGAATCGGCGAAATTATTCCCTCACCCGCTTTATTGGTGACTATTTTTATCGCTTCCGCTGATTCTAGGTTTGAAGGAATCGCTGAGATCGAACTTGGAGTTACTTGCAATTTAACCAATTGAGATGCGGGAATTGCCAGCATAAATAGAGAAACTAACAAAACCGAAATTGGTCGCTTAACAACGAATTCACCAAGCTTTTTGAAATGAGTTGAAGCAAATCTAGGCTTTACACCTTCGGCGCCAAGATAAGAAAGAAGCGCAGGTTGAAGCGTGGTCGCAGCAGCCATCGCAACTAACGGAACTATTACTCCTGCAATTCCAAGCGATCTCATAAATGGCACAGGTACAAAAATTAAGGTTGATAGCGCGATTGCAACCGTACTACCTGAAATCAAAATCGTTCTTTTTGTTCTATTTATATCTCCATCTAATTTGAACCTATGAACCATCAAGAGCGAATAATCAATCGCCAGACCCAAGCCAATTAACTCAACGATATTTGGAATATAGAGCACCATTAACATTTTGTGGGCGAGAAGATAGATGGCCCCAATAGAGGTAGAAATAGTTGTTATTGCAACAATGATTGGTATCAACATCGACCAGATTGACCTTAAAGTGATAAACAAGAAGATAAGAGCAACGATGATTGCGACTAACTGCCCACGTTGAAGATCGCTTTGCAATACAGGCGAGACATCATTCTTTATTGCAGGTGGTCCAGTTACCTTTGCACTTGATAAGCCGGCCTCATCAAGAGAAGCCCTCAATTTCGATGTGAAATCAGCAGCTCTCTGTAAATCATAAGTAGTCTGGATATTTGCAAAAAGCAGACCATTTAAAGCTCTATTTTGAACCACATGCGCGGTAGGTATTGCCTCTGCTGCCTTAATAACTTTTTCTTTTAAAGCTTCAACTTCAGCCTTTGTGCTCTTTTTATCGTATTCGTAAAAAACTATGAAAGCGCCTTCAGTATTCTCTCCAAAGGCGCTCTTAATTAATTCATCGGCTCTAGCTGATTGACTTCCAGGGACGGTAATTGAAGTAGTTAGTAGGGAATTGATGTTGGCATTGGCGTAAAAACCAAAGAGAGCTAACGCAACCCAAATAGTTACGACTAAAGATCTGTTGCGAATCACGCGTTTAGCGCAGCTAACCCAATCTCAACCATGTTGTTTAGCGAGCGTTCACGTGCATCTGAATCCATAGATTCATGAGTGAAGACATGATCTGAAACAGTTAAGATCGCAAGAGCACGGCGTTTTTTACGAGCAGCAATCGAATAGAGCGCAGATGCTTCCATCTCAACCGCAAGAACCCCATGTGCTTGCAACTTTTTAGCTGAATCAGTTTCATCATAGAAATAATCCATAGATGAAACTCCACCAACATGGCAGCCACCATTTTTCTGAGCCGCTTCGTAAGCAGCTTTCAACATTAAGAAGTCAGAATGCGGTGCGAAGTCCAATCCATTTGTAAAGCGGCGATTGATATTTGAATCCGTTGATGCTGTCATAGCTAGAATTACGTCGCCCACTTTGGTGTGATCCTGGATTCCACCAGCAGTGCCAATTCGAATCGCTTTTTGAACATCGTATTCGTTGAAAAGTTCAGTTGCATAGATTGATATGGAAGGTAGTCCCATTCCGGTACCCATTACCGAGATTCGCTCACCTTTATATAGCCCTGTAAAACCGAACATGTTTCGGACCGCATTAAATTGCTTGACATCAGTAAGCCAGTTCTCGGCCACCCACTTGGCTCGGAGGGGGTCTCCAGGTAGGAGGATTCGATCTGAAATTTCGCCCTTCTGGGCACTGATATGTACGCTCATAAATTCAGAGTAGTCCAACTCCACCTCTATTTCGTGAAAGCCTTGAAGGCTCAGCTCGGGAAAGCCTGCCTGGCACGTAGGCAGAGTTTCCCTGCGCTGACCTTCTTCGGCTTTTCACCCTCGGCGTGTCGCAGGGCAGTTGCGGTGGGGTAGGAGTAAAAGCCTCCGATATCTCAGGATTTGGTTTATCAACCCCCGCTCACTTACGCTTACCCCCTGCCTTTTTCACAGGGCTTTTCTAGACATGTCTAACGCATGAAATTTTTATGCGAGAGATTTGCGCGAACGGTGCAACACACCCGACCGCGTGGGTCGGGAAAG
>CAYFJY010000064.1:0-3071 GCA_964343665.1 uncultured Actinomycetes bacterium
TGTAAAGCAGCTCAAATCTGGGAGCTAATTCAATCGCTTCCAAATGGATTGGATACGATGGTCGGAGAGCGCGGACATCGATTATCTGGGGGAGAAAAACAACGACTTGCCATCGCTCGACTACTCTTGAAATCGCCGAGCATTGTGATTTTGGATGAAGCTACAGCGCATCTTGATTCCGAAAATGAATCTCTGGTCCAAAGCGCCTTACGTGAAGCGCTGAAGGGACGCACCAGTATTGTTATTGCTCATCGTTTAAGCACTATAAAGGAAGCAGATCAAATACTTGTTCTAGATGGCGGCAAGATCATCCAACGTGGAAAGCACGAAGAGCTAGTTGAATCCGGTGGCCTTTATAGCGAGCTTTATCAGCGTCAAGACTTATCGCTTCCTAATTAATATTCGACCATAAATTATCAGGCCGGCAAAGAAGAGCCATTGCAGGGCATAAGCCATATGCGGCCCATCTGAAAGTTCGGGTAATTCGGCTGGGTCTTTCGGGGTAATTCCATCTGCGCTAATTAAATCAATATAGAAATTCTCGGTTTTAACTTTTGACTTAAGATTCCAACTGTTAATTAATTGGCCTTTAGCTGGCAACGCGAAAAAAGATCCGCGGGGTAGCGAGTTGTCTAGTCGCAGTCTTCCCGTTAATTCGATTTGTTGAGTTGGCGTGCTGGGCGTGACTGGTCGTGAAGTTGCGGTCGCACCTGCTTGGAGCCAGCCACGATCCACCCAGAAATTCACAGGATTTGAATCTAAATTGGATTTGAAGAGTGTTAGATATTCAAAGCCATATTTTCCATCAGCGTTGTAATGATTACGAAGCAATACTTCATGATTAGCATCGAAGCTCCCGGTTACGATTACCGTGCGCCATTCATTGTCTTTGAGATCGCGCACTGAATCTAGTGGAACGACCGGTAACTTTACATTTGCTTCAATTTTGAAGTTCTTGGCATGGCGGTTTACGCCACGTTGATATTGCCAATTTGCTGCGCTTACACATAATAGGACGAGTAGAGCAGCTATTAATGTTTTGAAGAGCTCTTTAAAATTCAAGCTCGCGTTTGCTTTCTAAACTCTCCATTTGATCGAATGACTTCTCTTGGCCTGCATTTGCGATTACTACTGCAATATATGGCAAGGTAACTGCACCAACTAATAGGAACCATCTGATTGGAGATGGGGTGAGGATTGCACCAATAAAGCAAGCGGTACGAATCATCATTGAGATTAGGTATCTCTTTGCGCGACCAGGTTGTTCATCGCTATGCGCATATGAAGCATTTGTGATTGAGATTGGACGCTGGTCACGTTTCACAGGTAAATAATAAGACTTACGCAACGGTAGTTGGTAAGGTCGTCTACGTGGGAATTGCATTTATCACAGGTGGCAACCGGGGAATCGGTTTGGCGATCGCGCAAGCACTCAAAGCAGATGGGTTCGAAGTGGTTGTTACCTACCGCAGCGGGGATGCCCCAAAAGGTTTTCACTCGGTCAAGATGGATGTTACGGACACCGAGAGTATCGATGCTGCATTTACTGAATGTGAAAACAAATATGGAGTCCCAGAAGTAGTCGTCTGCAACGCTGGCATCACCAAGGATGGTTTGGTGATGCGCATGTCAGATGATGATTTCAACCAAGTAATCGACGCAAATCTAGGTGGCGCGTTTCGAACTGCGCGACGAGCAACGAAAGGTCTTTTGAAGTTAAAGCGCGGTCGATTGATATTCATAGGTTCAGTAGTTGGAGCGATTGGTTCAGCTGGACAGGTCAACTACTCAGCAAGCAAAGCAGGATTACTCGGTATGGCGCGTTCTTTCGCTCGCGAATTGGGAAGTCGTGGCATTACTGCAAATGTGATCGCGCCAGGATTCGTTGAAACTGATATGACCGCAGAATTAACCGAGGCTCGTCGTGAAGAGATCGCCAAAGCTGTCCCGATGGGACGATTCTGTAGCGCAGATGAAATTGCATCGGTGGTCTCATTTATAGCCTCCGATCGCGCTAGTTATATTTCTGGCGCTCTGATACCGGTAGATGGTGGATTAGGAATGGGTCACTGATGGGAATCTTGCAAGGTAAGAAAATCTTGATCACAGGTGTGCTGACCGATACCTCTATCGCATTTCATGTTGCAAGGCTGGCCCAAGAAGAAGGCGCAGATATCGTGTTAACTTCCTTTGGTCGAGCAATGAGTATTACCCAAAGAATCGCAGGACGTTTACCGAAACCAGCACCAGTACTAGAACTCGATGTGACTAATGATGAACATTTAGCAACGCTTGCAACAAGAGTTAAAGAGCATTTGCCACATCTTGATGGAGTAGTGCATTCAATTGGCTTTGCACCAGAATCGGCTTTAGGTGGAAAGTTTTTAAGCACTGAATGGCCAGATGTAGCGACCGCAATACAAGTTTCGGCCTATTCATACAAGTCACTTACCATGGCGTGTAAACCGCTTTTCCCACAAAGTGGTGCCTCAATAGTTGGTATGGATTTTGATGCGCAAGTAGCATGGCCAAAATACGATTGGATGGGCGTTGCTAAAGCTGCTCTGGAATCCTGCAATAGATATTTGGCCAAATTCTTGGGTCCCGAAAACGTACGTTGCAATTTGATCGCCGCAGGTCCGATCTCAACTATCGCTGCTAAATCAATTCCAGAATTCCAACAATTTGAACATTTATGGGATTTAAGATCACCACTTCATTGGGATGTAACTGACCCGGTCCCTGCCGCTAAAGGTGCAGTCGCTTTACTTTCAGATTGGTTTCCGGCAACCAGCGGTGAGATCATCCATGTAGATGGTGGATTTCACGCAATGGGCGGCTGATTTAATCCTCGATTTGTAGCCATTCGCTTCCTACTTTAGACTTCATCCATTGACCGGCTATATGCCGCAAGAGGAGAAATCCCACCTAAACCGTTTCGACGGACTGGTAAGTCATCAAAAGTCTTCGGACTTTTCATGCTCTTCTCTTTGCGCGTGTTGCTAGTTAATGACCGAGATAAAGAGGAGAAATCATCAGCACCACAGAACCACGTATCAACGATCGTATTC
>CAYFJY010000065.1:0-3015 GCA_964343665.1 uncultured Actinomycetes bacterium
TCGGCGAAACCGTTGTTTATCCCCATCACGGAGCGGCACTAATCGAAGCAATCGAAAAGCGCGTGATCAAAGGTGAAGAGAAGACCTACTTGGTTTTAAAGGTAGCTCAAGGAGATTTAACAGTCCGAGTACCAGCAGATAATGTCGACTTAGTTGGAGTACGTGATGTCGTCGATTCAGATGGCTTAGATCGCGTTTTCAGCGTATTACGCCAGCCATACACAGAAGAACCAACAAATTGGTCACGTCGATACAAAGCAAATTTAGAAAAGCTCGCTTCAGGTGATGTCATTAAAGTCGCAGAAGTTGTTCGCGACCTTTATCGCCGCGATTTAGATCGTGGTCTATCAGCTGGCGAGAAGCGCATGCTTGCAAAGGCAAAGCAGATTCTGGTTTCAGAACTTGCTCTTGCAGAGCGCACAGACGAGGTTAAAGCTGCGACCATCCTCGACGAAGTTCTAGCTTCATAAAATAAAAAAACCATGCCGAAGCTATCGGTTCTAGTGACCGTTGATAGCGCGCTGGTTGAAGAATTACTAAACGGAGTTTCGCTTCACCAACTTGCCCTTGGTGAAGCGATTACTTTTTCCAAGGCAAATAATGGCGAAGTTATCGAAGTTAATCGCTCTGAATTATTAGAGCGGATCAAAACCTTAGATTCCCAATCAAATTCGGATGTAATCGTGATTCATGATGCCCTGCGTCCGCTGGTCAGCGCTGCACAATTTCAGCGGACATTTGATGCGCTGGGGGATTTGGACGCAATCCGCCCAACTATGGCTTTCACAGAAACGATCAAATCTTTAGATTCCGAGCATCGATTAAATGAAACTATTGATCGAGAAAAGGTGCGCCGCATCTCAAGCCCGGAGGTAATAAAGCGCGGCGCAATCGATTTTGGTGGAAGAGCCACAACCTGGTCAGTTCCTCTAAAAGCAGGTAGCAAATTCGGAGAGGTTCAAGCAGATGCTGAAAGTATCCGCATTAATAGCACGGAAGAGTTGCAACTAATAAGCGCTTTTCTGCAATTAAGAAAGTAATTTTTCAGCGAGCTCTAAATCTTGGGCATATGTAATCTTTAAATTTGTAACTTCAGCATCAACTGCTGTGGCTTTCATCGATGGGAAATATTTCTCTACGCATGCGCCAGTATCAGTTCCGGTAAAGTCATCGCGCTCTGCATTTATGTAAGCAGTCAGCAACTCTTTTGCCCGAAAACCTTGTGGAGTCTGAACTCGAACAATTGTGTTCTCATGTGACATATCTATTTCATTTGGATTGATGGTGGTGGTCGGAATCGCACCACCTTTTGATGCAGCAACCTCTGCTATTTTTCTATAGAGCGCAGGTGAGGCAAGAGGCCGCGCGCCATCATGGATAAGCACAATATCGATAGCTCCGGATTCAATCTCATCTTTTAGAAACATCAAAGCCTTGTATTCGGAAGCATGACGGGTATCGCCACCATAAGTGATTTCGATTTTAATATTCGGAATCTCCTTGCTTATGACCTCGCGCGCCATTGCTTCGTCATCAGGGTTAATTATCAATAGCAATTTAGCTTCAGGGAAAGCAGTGTGCGCATTTTCAATAGTTCGGCAGATGACTGATTTACCAGCAAGTGGCAACCAGACTTTATTGGTTGAATTTCCAAAACGGCTACCAGAACCAGCTGCAAGCAATACAACTGCTGGATTCATTAGCTTAGTCCAAGCGCATCTTGTTGCTTGCGTAACTTCAAGATAAATGAATCCTCTAATTCCAGATGATCGTAAGTTAGAAGTTCGCCAGCTTTTATTGCCTTTGTGACAGTCGCACCTGCAGCAAGGCCAATCGGAACTAAGTTATCGCGCTTGGAATCTCTCGCAATATCTGCGTATCCACGCACTGTATAACCACCGATATTGTCGATCTTATCGCCCGGTTTTAAATCAACTTTCGACATACAGACAACTTCAGCGATTAATTTCTCTGAATAGAGTGAACCTTCGCGATCGATTATTGCTTTTGCTACAGAGAGCGGCGCTTCAACAGATGCCAAATGATATGGTCGATAGAGCGCGAAGTAAGGTCCTTTACCAAGCATTAGATATTCAAGCTCTTCAACCACATAAGGTGAATCGCTCTTAACAATCACAAATACACCAGGTGCTATATCGCCCGTGCAGTAATCAACAACTCCAGCGCGATCAAGAATTCCGCCATCTTTCTGCAAAGCATAAGTTTCGGCTAACTTCTTTATTGAAGTTGCTGGTCCGTACATTCCTCGCTTTGAGAGCTCTAGACCAGTTGAATTGGCAAGCGCCACCATTTCGGTCATGGTCTTTGTGCCATCTGTGAAAGAACAGAGCATCTTTGGATTCATATGTTTTGAAAGCGCGCGTTCGCGGACGGTATCAGGCGTGCTAAATGGTTCGAAAGGATTGTTCTTTCCCTTGCCTGCGCATATAACTTCGAAGTTTAGATCAAGTGCGAAATCGACTAGCTCCTTACATTCAGTTGGTTCATCGCCGTGTGCTACTCCGTAAACAAGCTGCTTCTCTTTTGCGATCTTGTTAAGAATCGGACCGACGGTAACTTCCATCTCAACGTTCAACACAACGACATCTTTATTGTTATTTAGCGCGTCATAAGTGACTTGTGCGCCAGTATTTGGGATACCTGTACATTCAACAACTAAATCAATCTCAGCAAGTTCATTTATCACTGCAACTTGAGTAGTTCCGGCAGGAATATTTTCATGAATAGCCAAAGCCAATTCTTTTGCATTGTCACTGATAACGAATTTAGAGATCCCTAAATCTTTAAAGGTTTGTTGAATACGATCGGTATTGCTGTCGACAATTAAACTGACCGCAAGTCCAGGCATTTTATGAATCTGATTGGCAAATCCACGCCCCATCTGACCTGCACCTACGATAGCTATTCTAGAATCGTGACCTTGTTGCTTTGCATGTGCCAGCAATTTATGACGATAGGCCACTTAGTTTTCCCTTGCTCTCTCTTCGCTTTTGG
>CAYFJY010000066.1:0-2965 GCA_964343665.1 uncultured Actinomycetes bacterium
CAATCCTTGCAGGTAAGTACACCGGAACACCTGGTGACTTCCTACGTAAGGCAATTGCTGCTGCACAGGCTGCAATCGATACTAAGTAAATTAACAAGTAATTTAACTAGTAATTTACTGGAAATCTGAAATTAATTAATTTCAGGACTTCCGGTTAAATTCAACTAGTTATATCAAAGTAGTAAAAGCTGGGGGCTCGAGAAATCGGGCCCCCAGTTCTATATTTAATTTGAATTTATTAAAGATTATTCAAATTTATTCAAATTTATTGCACATTACCTATATCCAAATGGCAAAAAAATAAATAAACTAGCAGTAGTAAAGAGATCCCGACCCTCAAAATAAAACCAAGTAACAGGAGCACGAGTGGCAACGCAGGAATCAAAAGTTCTTTCAAAAGAAGAACTGAAAGAGCGCGATAGAGAGATTAAAGCTCGTCGCAAAGCCGCAAGACATCTTTATGATGGCGGCACGCCAAGTCTCCGCGGTCAGATCATAAAGATAATAATTTTAGGAATTATCGATGCCTTCGCGGGCACAATTTTCTTTGCTTTGATAGGTAAGAGCCAATACACCTTCGGCATCATTCTTGCAGTAGTCACATTAATCATTAACTGGATATATCTGCGCAAAGGCGGATTGCCTGCCAAGTATCTAGCTCCCGGCGTTATTCTTCTTATATTCCTTCAGATTTACACAGTTGTCTTCAGTGGATACATCTCATTTACAAATTACGGCTCGCTTCACAATGGCAGCTATGAATCCGCGCTTAATGCAACGATGCTCGCCGCAGTGGAACCAGTCGAAGGCGCACCCGAATACGATGTGAAAGTAGTAAAAGGTGCTGATGGAGTCTTGCAATTCCTCGCCACTGATATGTCCGCGGGCAAGGTTTATTTAGGTGGAGCTGATTACTCAACCCATAAATTACGTGAGGTAACCACAGCAGATGGATTAGTTATGGGTCCAGACGGAACTGCTGAATCACTCAAAGGTTTCACTCGCTTAAATGATGACGAAATTACAAATAACGCCGTTGCGATCGTAGGTTTGAAAGTACCACTTGGACCAAACCCTGCCGTTGATGGATTCCTTGCCACATCAGATGGCTATGCAGGTTCGGTAAATAAGTATTCATATACATACGACGAAGCGACCAAAACAATTACCACTGTTACAGATGGAAGAAAGTTCGTTGCAGATAATCGCGAAGGATTCTTTGTAGAACCCTCTACCGGTGATCGTTTAAATGAAATCGGTTGGAGAACCAATATTGGTTGGAAGAACTTCCAAACAATCTTCACCGATAAAGAGCTACGCGGACCGCTTCTAGGAGTTCTACTTTGGACTTTCCAGTTCGCAATCCTTACGGTTTTAACCACCTTTGTACTTGGTTTAGTTCTCGCACTTCTTCTAAATGATGAACGAATCAGAGGCTTGAAGATCTATCGCTCTATTTTGATTTTGCCGTACGCATTCCCAGCCTTCCTCTCTGCATATGTTTGGAAAGGTATGTACAACACCGATCGCGGATTCATCAACAATTCAATTTTGCATTTAGGTGAGGGAAACAAAATCCATTGGCTCGAACAGCAAGGTCCGGCGCGCGCTGCGATTTTGATTATGAATCTCTGGCTTGGATTCCCCTACATGTTCTTGATTACCACTGGCGCACTTCAATCGATACCCAAAGATCTTTCAGAATCTGCAAGCATCGATGGAGCAAGTGCTTGGCAGATATTTAGATTAATTAAGTTCCCGCTACTGCTTGTATCTCTCACGCCTTTGTTGATTGCATCATTTGCATACAACTTCAATAACTTCACGGTGATTTACCTCTTAACAGGTGGCGGACCGATTCTCGATCCAACTCTGCGAGTCACCACAGGCGCAACAGATATTTTGATTACCTTCGTCTATCGCATCGCATTCGGCGGTGGCGTTGGTGCTAACTATGGTCTGGCATCGGCATTCTCGATTTTGATCTTCTTCATCATCGGAGGAATTTCATTCTTCTCATTCAAACGAACTCGTTCACTTGAGGAGGCCACACGATGAGCAGCACACTCTCAAACTCAGCGCCACGTGAACTAACTAAGCGCACCAATCGAAAGAGTTTCTCTCTTTGGTTCAAAGAAGTTGGTTGGAAGCACATTGTTGCCTGGGCGCTAATGGTTTATGCGACTTTCCCAATCCTCTACATCATCTCTACCTCTCTAACTGACTTCGGCGGTATTGAGAACGCGGCGCTATTCCAGCAATTCCACTGGCAGAACTATCGCGATTTGATGAATGACCCAAGCTATCCATTCCCAAGATGGATGCTTAACACCATCATCATCGCTGGAACAACTGCAATTCTCTCTGTATTCATTTCAGCGCTTGCTGCATATTCATTTAGCCGTTTGCGCTTCAAAGGTCGTCGCCCTGGATTACTCGCCCTTATCTTGATTCAGATGTTCCCATCAGTTACAGGTTTAGTTGCAATCTTCGGAATTCTTTCTTGGCTTACAGATAATGTTCCTGCAATTGGTTTAGGCACCAAAGCTGGTTTGATACTTGTTTATCTTGGCGGCTCACTCGGCGCCGGAACTTATTTAATGTATGGCTTCTTCAATACGGTTCCAACTGAGATCGATGAGGCGGCAAAGATCGATGGCGCCACACATACACAAATCTATTTCCAGATTATTTTGCGCCTTGTAGCTCCAGTTCTTGCAGTTATGGCGCTACTTTCATTTATTGGAACCTTCTCCGATTTCATTTTGGCATCCATCGTCTTTAGCAAGACCGAACAACAAACAGTTGCAGTAGGTCTTGGAACACTTCTAAGCGATCCATATTCCAAGAACTGGGCGATGTTCTGCGCCGGCGCAATAATCGCCGCAACTCCAATCGTTGCGCTCTTCCTAGGTCTGCAGCGCTACATAGTTTCTGGGCTAACAGGTGGAGCAGTTAAGGGTTA